>JAEYUD010000120.1 GCA_023433685.1 Bacteroidota bacterium | reverse complement strand
CGCGGCCGTAATTTCCCCGGGGGAAGGGGTGGTATTTAATATCAAACGAGCCTTTTAATTCCTTCCATCGTATAGCACGCGGTTTCCTTTTTCTCACAGAGCTCAATTTCGAGTTGCGCGAGCCCTCCGATAAAACCGTCTTCATTATCTTTCACATGTTGAGCAAGCATCTTTGCCTCGTTGAATCTCCGCGTCCGGCGCGTTATATCCGCCAGCATAAGGTATCCCGCGACAGGTTGACCCGGTGTCAGGTACGAGGGGTCTTCTTTTAAGTCCCGAAGTGTATCTATCAGAATTTCCCGTGCCCTTTTTGCAGCCCCCGCTTCACGTCTGTCGTCGCATACCCATGCTGCCCTGAGGATGTGATACAGCGCTTCTTGATGCTCCCCTGCGTTTAAGCTGAGCAGAAAGGCAGTCCAGTAATTTTTTGCAAGATCCTTAAATTTCTCTGATTCATGTTTTTTCTTAAAATCATAACTTCTGAAATACTCGAGGGAGCTGGTGCCAACGCCCTCAAGCCTGCCGGCAGCAAGTCCGCATTTACTGCATGATTCAACACCGTACATAATAGTACTTCTCGCCATTTCCGCGGGTCGGGTGTCAAGGTCACCCGCTCCAAACGAATTGGTGCTGCCGATCATGTAGACCGTGTTCAAAGTCCTGCAATTCGGACACTTCACAGTAGTGTCGTATAAAGTTGTCATTTCCTCATCCTGTTTTTGTTTTACGGTTTTTATTTATAGAGTGAGGTATTTCTGTTTTTTCCGGGAGGGTTGGGGGATTCTACCAAACATTTTCAATATTCGTACCTTCCCTGATTGTTTGAACCGCAAATCATTAAAAACACCACCAAAAGCAGTACTGCCAGTTGGAACCTGTTTCCGGATAGCCCGATTAAGTTGATTTCAATACCCCACAGTTTCTTCGTATATTTAGGACAAATAAAGTTTTCTGTTTAATCATCAATCTGTTAATGAATCTTCAAGAGTGACAATGGGAAAAATAATCAACCGGAACTATGAACTGCTCCAACTGATCGGTCAAGGCGGAATGGGGGAGGTTTATAAAGCGCGTCACCTACACTTCGGCACCATAGTAGCTGTAAAAAAATTGTGGACACAGTATTCCAGGGACGAAGAGATCAGAAAAAGATTTTTGGAAGAGGCAAAAAATACTTTCTCATTTCAACACCCCGGTATTGTCAAGACCAATGATCTGATCGAATTCGAGGATGAATACTATATCATTATGGAGTATGTCAATGGGCGCACGCTGTCTGATGTAATCCATAAGGAAGTTGGACCTATTGAGACGGCAAGGGCTCTACACCTCTTTAAGCAGATTGCTTCTGCGATCGAGTATATTCATAAACTGACCCCACCTGTAATTCACCGTGATATCAAGCCCCAAAACATTATCGTAACTTCTGAAGACGAGGTCAAATTAACTGATTTCGGTATCGCCAAGGTGCTGATGGAAAACGTTCAAAAGAGTACACTGATGAAGGGAACCCCGGTCTACATGAGCCCGGAACAGATCATGACCCCATCAACAGTCGATCAACGATCTGATATTTACAGCCTGGGTATGACTTTGTATGAGATGCTCTGTGGAAGGACACCGTTTGACCGGGTGCATGTATCCACGCCCGCCGCCGTGCATGCGGAAGTAGTCAACGGGAAAATTCCACCTCCCACAAATTTTTATCCCGGCATCCCGGTTCCTCTTACAGCAATTGTGATGAAAGCCTTGGATAAAGACCCCCAAAACAGGTTTCTATCTGTGGGTGATATGATATCTGCATTGTTGGATTTCGAAAGAGAATTGCCAAGCCCTGTCCCTCCAAAACAAGAGAAACCAAATAAAGAAAAGAGTGTCCGAAAACTGGACCGTGGGTCATTAATATTTGGAATTTCGACACTTTTATTCCTCGCGCTGATGATAACTGTTGGGATTACGCGCAAGAGTCGCGATGTCGATCCCCCATCGGTCGCTGTGGATCACCCCATCCCCACAAAAGTTGATTCAATGATTCTCGTTAAAGGTGGTCAATTTTACATGGGATGTACAAGTAACCTTTCCGAATGTGATTCGTCAGAGTTTCCACCACACCTTGTTGGGCTCAACAGCTTCTATCTTGGCCGTACCGAAGTGACGCAGGAACAGTGGATGCGGGTCATGGGTAAAAACCCTTCTTCACGTAAAGGTGATTCGCTGCCTGTTGAATCTGTAAGTTGGCTTGACGCGGTTGAATTCTGCAACCGGTTAAGTGAATTGTCCGGCCTTAAAAAAGCATATTCAGGCTACGGTGATAACATCACTTGCGATTTCATGGCAAACGGTTACAGACTTCCTACTGAAGCCGAGTGGGAATATGCCGCCCGCGGAGGAATAACCGGGAGAAGCACCATCTTATATAGTGGCAGTAATGAAGTCGATGAAGTAGCCTGGTACAGCCAAAACAGTTCAGGATATCAGCAGCCTGTCGGACAAAAGAAGGCAAATGAACTTGGCCTCCTCGACATGTCAGGAAATGTCTGGGAGTGGTGCTGGGATATTAAAGGAAATTACACAGCAGAAGAGGAACAAAACCCTCACGGTGCACCCACAGGAGACAGACGTGTCCTGAGGGGTGGTGGATGGTCAAGCAATCCACGCGGCTGCAGGGTTTCCGCGAGAAGTGGCAATAAACCCGGGACAAAGGCAGTAAGTATAGGTTTCCGCCTGGCACAATCGATCGTAAAGTAGAACGAGGGATTTACATCTTGAAAGTGCCTGATCTCCAAAAAATGTCACTCAACTGACTGTTTTTTACCGAATTTGGTCAGTGAACTGACAAATTTTGGTTAAATTTGGTTAGTGAACTGACAAATTTTAGGATACCCCTCCAATGATCAAGCGAATTCTAAAGGAAAAAATAACTTCAGCCCTCTTTCGTGGGAAAGTGATAGTTATTTATGGCGCGAGGCAGGTCGGCAAAACCACCCTCGTGAAAGACATTGCTTCAGAGTACGGTGATGAGGCAGGCTATTACAATTGCGACCTGCTCTCCGTGCAATCGGCACTATCGGTACATGAGCCGGACCGTCTGAAGCAGTATTTCGGTGACAAGAAAATGATCGTGCTCGACGAAGCCCAGGTTATTGCGAACATCGGCAAAATCCTTAAAATATTTGCGGATGAACTCCCCGGCATTCAGGTGATTGCCACGGGGTCCTCCAGTTTTGAGATGGCGAACAAGATTAACGAGCCTCTTACCGGTCGTGCCGTCAGGTTCACTCTCTTTCCCCTATCGATACAAGAGATAGCACAGCATTATGGCCGGTTGGGGCTGGATACCGCCATGGAAAGGATGCTGAGCCTCGGAGCATATCCTGAAGTCTACACTTCTTCCGGACAGGATTCATTAGAACGACTTGATGAGATCGCTTCAAACTACCTCTTCAAGGATATTCTGATGCTCGAGAACATAAAGAAATCTGAAGTGCTGAAGAACCTCCTCATCAGCCTCGCGCTTCAGATGGGGAGTCAGGTCTCTTATAACGAACTTGCCTCCAAGCTGGGAATAAATAAACTTACGGTTCAAAAGTATGTCGATCTGCTCGAGCAATCGTTCATTGTCTTCAGACTCTATTCATTCTCACGGAACCTTAGAAATGAACTCTCCAAATCGCTTAAGATATATTTTTACGATCTTGGCATTAGAAATGCACTGATTCGAAATTTCAATCCTCCCGGTATCAGGGATGACAGCGGTCTGCTGTGGGAAAATTTCTGCGTGGCTGAAAGAATGAAGTTTATCCACAATTCCGGCACTCTGGTAAACTCATATTTTTGGAGAACCTATGAACAAAAAGAGATCGACTATGTTGAGGAATCAGGCGGGGTTATCACCGGATACGAGTTCAAATATTCGCCAAAAGCCAGGAGAGCCTCAAACAAAATCTTCGAAGATGCCTACAAAGCTGAGATAAAAGTGGTGAACAGGGAAAACTATCCGGAGTTTTTAATGTGATAGCGAAAAACTTTTTCGGAAAATTTCACTATCTTGCACTCTATCAAATATTAAACAACATCGAACAATAAGCAGATATTATAATGGAAAACGGAGAAAAGAAGACAGTATCGAGAATAGTGACCGACCGCGAAGTGATCATGCGGAAATACCATGTTCACATCAAGAACTTCCGCAACCTCAAGGATGTGAAGGTCACTTTAAGTCCGCTTACGATCCTCACCGGTGAGAACGGATCGGGTAAAAGCACCTTCTTCAAGGCACTCCTTTTCCTGAAGCACAACCACACCCACGAAGCCGCCAAAAAACTCAAATATGTCATCGAAGACGACATCAACCTCGGCGGCTGGGACCAGATCGCCAATGACCCCAAGAAACCCATCTCAATAAAGATCATCGAAGAAACCTGGGGCTACGACCACCAGGTGGAGGAAATCTATGATATCGACAACTGCCCGTTTGAACTGAATCCGACGGATGAGTATGCGGAGAGATTGTGGAAGAGTTTATTCGAGGAAACGCATCTTACAAAAAGAGAAAATGTTATTGACCAAAGTATAGTTAGTACAAATAGAACTCGAAATTTTGTCAGGACGAAAAAGACGAGTTCCTTCGAATATGTTTTTTCGAAGGCAGGGTTAGAATTTATAAATGTTTCAATGAACAACGGAAAACTTACTTTTTCGAGGTCCTATAATGTCCCTCCATTTACAGATGAGGTGAAGATAATTTTTGATAAAATGATCCCACCAGAATTAGCAGATTACTATGTTGTTATTAGCAACTTTCACAGCGATTATTGGGAAAATGCTGAGAATCTACAAGCTGTTTTTGCTAATGTTGCATTCGGGTACCTTTTGTATAGGGCCCACTTGAATAGGGAGAAATTTGGTGAGTTCATCCCCAGAAAGGCAGTATTTTGGGAAGAATCACTATCTAACGATTCTCTATTTCAAGAGTATTTCGGACTCTTCCTTCTCTCATTCTCAGAAGTGAGTTTGAAAGAATCACAAGTTCTTATCAGTGAATTCAATGAATTCATAATAGATTCTGGTAAATTGATACCCAATTGGTTATGTGATATTGTTTCATTCGGCACTACGAGAGAGATTCCTCAACCATATTATTTCACTAGCCAACTTAGAAATGCTACATACTATAAAATGCTTTCGGTTATTAGAAAAAATAATAACACTATAGATTTTTATGAAAATCAGGTGATTTGGCAATATATATCAAATTTTAACTCATCATTGAAGCGATTTGAGTTGGGGAAGAGAATCGAACTAGACGAAGGAGACATACTTACAACTCTAAATTTAGTAACGATGGCAAACAAAAGAGTCTTACTTGCTGAAGCGAGCAGCGGCACATTACAGTTACTCCCAATACTATTCACACTTGCATTTAATCCCAGTGATAAAAGCACATACTTTATTCAACAACCAGAACTTCACTTACATCCTCGTCTGCAAGCACAGTTGAGTCAATTTTGGACAGATAGTATCTCACCACACCTAACTAATGATGTCCATGATTTTGCAATTCAGCGGAGAGCAAAGCAGCGTACTTTTGGTTCAGAAAAAGTAATGAGGAATTCGAATGAATTAATTATTGATATTAAATGGGGAGATGAAGATGAGAACGATTACAAAGGAACTTATTTCATTGATTACACCGTCCCAACCCACCTTATTATCGAAACCCATTCAGAGCATCTTCTAAAAAAACTCCAGGTACTTGTCTCTCAAGGTAAGACATTACAACTATGGCCCGAAGGCCACTGCTCCGGCGAAGATGTAAAACTCAAAGACGCACTCTCCATTTACTATTTCGCAAAGGACGCTAAAGGAAACATTAAAGCCATCGAGTTGGAACTTGATGACAATGGTTTCTTCAAGACCGAAACACCGAAAGGCTTTTTTGATGAAAGCCTCGACCTGAACAGACAACTCCTCCTCGGGAGGAACTGATGAATCAGGAGGTTACAGTTTCTACTTCTTTGCCTTTTCATCTGGTTAAAGAAGTGGAGAATGTCATGAACAGGAACAGAGAACTTCTGCTACTGCTGAGCGATAACAAGATATGCATTGATGATCAAAAAAGATATCTTGATGAGCTTGACCGGTCATTTCAAGAAACCAGATCACTATCACCCTACGCGAAACAATATGAATCCATTTTACTCGATATAGTTTATCGAAAAAGAAAAACCCTGATCCTGAATGATGAATATTCCGAGATAAATCTTTGTCAAAGATCAAATGACAAGATCTACCTGGTACCTGAAAAGTCGAAAAAAGAGATTGAAGAGCTGGCAAATAATCACCCGGATGTTGTTCCATGCAATGCTGAACACATATTTGACAAATTGTGGAGGTTGCCCTTCAAAATAAAGTTGGTAGAAGGCGGGATTTATGATCTTGTCGAGATATTAAAGCCATTTGCACGGAATTCAAAAAGTTTAGCCATAATCGACCCCTACATTCACAATCACAGAGCCCTCACACAATTCAAGAAATTGGCAGCCGCCTTAGGTATCAAAAATATAACGATCAAGTGCGGGGATCCGGCAAAGATGAAGACTCGGTCAGGCGAACAAAAAGAGACTTCAGCATTTTACGAAGCGATCAGAGAACTGAAGAATCAAGGAATAAATGTAAATTTTATATATTACGATTTTTTTCAATATGACTCGATCGGACACAAAGAAAGATATATACTCTTTGATGATGTACAAGTTTACATACCCGGCGGATTGGAAATTTTGATAAGAATGGCCGGTTTACAAACAGTAGTGAAGGATTTTATCTGTACTTTGACAAAAGGGAGATCAAATTAAAAGGTAAGCCAAAACCTCCACCATTTTGATCCTGTTGCACCCCGACCGGGGTGCATATTAAATTTAAAATCCGTGTCTACCCATGGTTAATCCCTAACGGGATTACCTCCCCCAAGAAGCGTACCATCATTTCCATCTTTTTTCATCTTTCCCATCCTGTTCAAAAAAGAGGAGGAATGATCCTGTCAATCTTGCAACATCCTGTTCATCCTGTTCAAAAAAGAGGAGGAATGATCCTGTCAATCTTGCAACATCCTGTTCATCCTGTTCAAAAAAGAAGTGGGATTATCCTCAAAATGGCTACCCCTGGTAAATCCCTGACGGGATTACTCCACCCCCCACACCAAACCCAAAACCCCAAACACCAATCCGCCGCGGCGGACCAGACAGCTAATAGCTAATAACTAATAGCTAATCGCTGATAGCTCCCCTCCCTTTGTACTAAAAATTATTATATGTATGTTTGAGAACGGGAAAAAATCTTATTCAAGGAAAAGAAAATGGATATATACGGCAAAAAAGTACTCGTACTTGGTGGCTGGGGATTGGTCGGCAAGGCCATAACCCGTCGCCTGATGATCGAAAAACCCTCAGGGTTAATAATTACCTCTCTAAAAGAGAGCGAAGCCAAAGAAGAAGTTGAATACCTTAAAAAAACATACCCCGGCATGCCCGAAGGTTTCTTCGTGCCATGGTGGGGTAACGTACTTGTAAGAAATGAATACAAAGATATGTCGCGTCCCGAAATGCTGGCCGACCCCGATCGTCGGCGCATTGTTATTGATGACGTGATGGATGACCTTACAGATGATGTACTCTCTGCCCAGGCACTCTACAAACTGCTCGAAGAGCACAAGCCCGACATAATAATCGACTGTATAAACACTGCCACGGGCATCGCTTACCAGGATATTTTCTCCGCCTACAAGAACCTGAAAAAGGTGCTTTACAACGGTTCATCCCATGGTGAAATGGTTGCCGAGGTTGAAAAACTCGTAGCCGCGCTTTATATTCCGCAGCTTATCAGGCACATTCAGGTGCTCTATAACTCGATGCACAAGTTCGACACCCAGGTTTACCTGAAGATCGGCACCTCCGGCACGGGGGGTATGGGTCTTAACATCCCTTACACCCACAGTGAGGAGAGACCTTCAAGGGTGCTTCTTAGCAAATCCGCCATCGCGGGCGCGCACACACTTCTCCTCTTTCTTATGGCACGCACCCCCGACAGCGCCATCACCAAGGAGATCAAGCCTGCTGCAGCCATCGCGTGGAAGAAGATCGAGTTCGGAACCATCAAAAAAGGAGGCAAGGAAGTGGAGATATACGATATTCCGCTTGATACTGCCATCCCGCTTGAAGGTCAAATTCACAAAACATTCGACAGATCACTCGAGAAAACAGGCGTCCTCCGCTCCGTTTACATCGATACAGGCGAGAATGGAATCTTCTCAAGAGGTGAGTTTGAAGCCATTACTGCCCAAAAACAGATGGAGTTCGTTACTCCGGAAGAGATCGCCAACAACGCAGTTTTCGAGATCATGGGCGGCAATACAGGACATGATATCATCAACGCGCTCGACAACGCCAACATGCAGCCCTCATACCGCGCAGGATTCATGCAGCACCTCGCTGTATCGAAGCTCGCCAAGCTTGAGGAGGAACACGGCGTGGCATCAGTGGCTTTCGAAATGCTGGGACCCCCGCGTCTCTCCAAATTGCTGTTCGAGATAGAGATGCTTAAACGCACCTGCGGCAGCATGAAAGTGATAATAAGCAAATCGCCTGAAGAGCTCTCAAAACTCTGTACGGATTACATTATGGGCGACGATAAATTCAGGAATGAGGCCATCTCGGTCGGTATCCCAGTACTGACGCCTGACGGCAAAGACCTTCTCCGCGGTCCCCTGATGAAAATACCAGTTTTCGGTGCCGAAACAGAACTTGAGATTACCCCTGAAAACATCGAAAAGTGGGCTGATGCCGGCTGGATCGATCTGAGAGCCCAAAACTGGGAGTTCTGGATCAGCCGTCTGAATGCTCTTATCGACGAGGCTGAACTGATCCCTGAAGATGACACCAGCTCGCTGCACGTCCGCACGCGGCAGTACTGGAACTACTTCGAAACCATCGATGTAGGTAAAGTAGTCTCCTGGATATTCATCCGCGAAGAAAAAGGAAACAGGATGAAAGACTAATATCCTGCTAATTTTAAAAGTTACACGGATTTCACGGATTTTGCACGGATGACTCAGATGGGGTCATCCGTGCGGTCCGGATGTATCGTTGTAACTCAATCCGTGAAATCCGTGTTAAATTCAGCTAATCCGTGTAACAATTTCCAAATCTCATGACAAAAATTGCATTCTTTATCGGAATAATTATCTCTTTTGCCACACTCAAAGCGCAGGAAGTGCCGGCATCAATGTCCAACATTCATTATGATTCCGAAAAGAAACTGTACTGGTTTCAGGATGGTGAGCGTAAGCTTTGGGAGCAACCGGGAAAAGCCCGCTTCACTGTTGACCAGTTCATCAACGGGATATCCGGGACTGCTAACGGCCTCGCGTTCGACTTCGGCGACACTTCCCTGAACGGCACCCTCTACTATGGACTTATCCCCTACGGCGATGGCAAATACCCCCTCCCCGTTTGGTTCAACCGGAGCGTGAAGATCGTTACAGGAAAAGTGGAAGTGGATATCCGCAAAACGCTCTCAGGACATTACGATATGACCAACTGGGGCGAAAAAGGGTTCAGTGTTCTCGGTTACAGGGTAACTGCCGGCGATGGAACGATGTTGTATGACGGGAAGATCGAGTTTCTGGCAGGAGCAAAATTCAGCGCCATGCCAACTGTTATTGATGGACCTTTCATCGATCAGGTTACTGAAAACTCGGCTGTCATCTCTTTTGTAACCAATTACGACTGCGAACCCCGGATATCAGTGGGTGGAAAAGATTACAAACCCGGTAAGGGGAAGAAACACGAGCTCAAAATTTCAGGGCTGAAACCCGCGACAGAATACGCCTACTCCGTTAAAGTTGCCGGTACGCTCCACGAGCACACGTTCCGCACCGCCCCTGTTAAAGGGGAGAATAAAAAGTTTACTTTTGCCTATGTTTCCGACTCCCGTGGGGGACTTGGTGGCGGAGAGCGTGGCTTCTATGGGCCTAATGTTTATATCATGCGGAAGATCATGGCTCTTTCCGCCTATAAAAACGTCGATTTCATGCAGTTTACCGGTGATCTCATAAACGGATACGCCAACGACCCGGAAGATAACCGGCTACAGTTCAGAAACTGGAAGAACGCGGTGCAGCCCTTTGCCGCCAACTTCCCTGTCTATGAAACAATGGGAAACCACGAAGGCCTCCACATGAGATTTATAGATCCTGACAAGCCGGGCAGGTGGATCAGAGTCGACCGTTTTCCGTTTGAATCACTTTCGGCTGAACAGGTTTTCGCGGAGGAGTTCGCCAATCCGGAAGATCTGTCACTTCTTTCGGAAGATGGTTCGGCGTATGACCCCTCGCAGGCAACAACCGACTTCCCCTCTTACAAAGAGAACGCGTACTCCTACACCTTCGGCAACACCGCGATGATCGTGCTTAATTCCAATTACTGGTTCTGTCCCGATGTTCGTAAAGAAGAGGGGCTCTCAGGCAATATGCACGCTTATATTATGGATAATCAGTTCGAGTGGCTGAAAG
>JAEYUD010000095.1 GCA_023433685.1 Bacteroidota bacterium | reverse complement strand
CGACGAACTTTATGACATTATTGAGATAGCGGGCGAGCTTGGCAAGAAAGCCAACGTTGCCATCCGAGTTAATATGGATACGGGCATCTACCCAAAGTGGGACAGATTCGGCTTCAATTACGAAAACGGAGAAGCCAAACAAGCGCTCCGCAGGATAATGACCTCCGATGGACTGAAGCTGATCGGGCTGCACACCCACATCGGCACTTACATGATGAGCGCTGATGCCTACAAAATAGCCGTGGAAAAAATGGTTGAGCTGGCATCGTGGCTAAAGAAGGAGTACGATCATATCCTCGATTATATCGATATGGGTGGCGGATTCCCCTCGAACAACACTTTGAACGGGCAATACCTCCCTGCAGAGCAGGTGCTTCCATCGATCGAACAGTTCGCTGACGCGATCACCACCGCTCTTCTTGAGCTACCATACCCAAAAGATGAACTCCCGGTGCTGATCCTCGAAACGGGCCGGGCACTGATCGATGATACCGCCCACCTTCTTTCAACAGTTCTTGCAATGAAGCGGCTCTCCGACGGAAGACGTGCGATGATAATCGATGCCGGCGTTAACCTCCTCTTCACACGTTTCTGGTACAAACACCAAATCACTCCCGCGCAAGACGGCGGAATGATGACCGAGGACACTGCCATCTACGGGCCCCTCTGCATGAACATCGACTGCATCGCCGAGAGCATCACTCTACCCGTTATGAAAAAAGGTGACATGGTGGTTATCGACTATGTAGGTGCCTACGACATGACCCAGTGGATGCAGTTCATCCAGATGCGTCCTAATGTTGTAATGATTTTGGAAGACAAGACGGTCGAACTGATCCGTGAAGCGGAGAATATCGACTATCTGATGCAGAACGAGCGTGTGCCCGAAAAATTGAGATCATTCAAACTTTAGGACATCCCGTGCAGTTTTTTCTGAATTCGATCTTCTACAGTTACTCGCAGATACTCTTTTCCAACAGGAGGTGGCTCGGGGCATTGGTGCTCGCGGCCACCTTTGTTGCCCCCAGGATCGCGCTTATGTCGCTGCTTGGGGTGGTTCTGAGCAATTACGCTGCCTACCTGTTGAGGTTCGAAACATCAAAAATAGAGTCCGGCTTCTACGGATTCAACGGAATACTTTTCGGAGCGGCGACCGTTTTCTATTTCCAGCTGTCGCCCGTTTTTCTGCTTCTAATCCCGTTGTTCGTGGTGGTTACATTCTTCATCTCGGCAGTGCTTGAGAACTACCTTGCGGTTTCAATGAACCTGCCGGGTTTGAGCCTCCCGTTTGTTATCACACTGTTCATGTATCTGATTTTTCTCGGGAACTATCAGGATATCAAATACGCGCAGTACGGAACCGATGCGGGTCTTTACACTTTTCTGCCGGAAGTGGTGGTTAATTATTTCAAGTCGGTGGCACTGCTCTATTTTCAGCCGAATATCACCACCGGAATAGTTATAACCATTGGGATTCTCATCTTTTCAAGGGCTCTTTTCCTTTTGAGCATCACCTCATATCTACTTTCTTCGTTGGTTCTGGGTCTGTTGCTCCCCGATCTGGCGAAGGATCTGGCGATAATTGTCGGTTTCAACGCGATAATTACATCATTCGCTCTCGGCGGCAGCCTTATTCTCCCCTCACGTAAGAGTTTCACACTCGCGATGCTATCATCCGCAATGGTGGTGGTGGTCACGGGAGTTTTCCACTCGATGTTTTACAAGGCGCACCTCCCCGTGCTTGTGTTACCCTTTAATTTTGTCACTCTTGCAACAATATACAGTCTGAAGTTCAGAAAAGAGTCAACCGATCTGGTGCTGCTTTACTTCAAACCGGGCTCACCCGAGGAGAACCTCTACTTCCATCAGAACAGGTCGGCGAGGTTCGAGAATTTTAAATTTTTCTTCCCCGAACTTCCAGTCTGGGGAGAGTGGACAGTCTCCCAGGCTTTTGATGGCGAGCACACTCACAAAGAGAAGTGGCGCTACGCGTGGGATTTTGTGCTCTACGAAAACGGTGAGCAGTTTGCCGGTGAAGGAAATGTGGTGGAAGATTACTACTGCTATGGCCTTCCGGTTTGCGCGCCTCTCCATGGAAAAGTAGTAAAAGTGGTTGACGGTATCCCCGACAATGAGATCGGTCAGGCCAATATCGATAAAAACTGGGGTAATACCATCGTAATCGACCATTCCGAGGGGCTTTACTCGGCACTTTCGCACCTGAAACCGGGCTCTATCAAGGTTGAAGAGGGTCAGGTTATCGATAAAGGTGATATCATAGCCGCCTGCGGTAACAGCGGGCGATCACCCTACCCGCACCTCCACTTCCAGTTTCAGATCGATGATTCTATCGGTGGGCACACGCACAAATTTCCCTTCGCGTTCTATCTTGAGAAGCAGGGCGAGGAGCTCTCACTGAAGTCGTTCGACTACCCCGTGGTCAACTCCCGCGTGCAGAATCTTGAGAAGCACAAAACCCTCGCCAAAGCATTCGATTTTAGATACGGCGAGACCTATAACTTCGCCTATGAGCACGACAGAGTGAAAAAAGAGGAGGAGTGGAAGATCGGGATCGATATCACAAGCACGAAGTATATAGAATCGTCGGCGGGTGGTTTTGCTTATATTTACACCTCGGGAAAGGTTTTTTACTTCAGCTCTTACGCCGGTAACAAAGACTGTGCACTCTACTATTTCTATCTGGCGGCAATGCAGGCACCTGTGACACTTCATGAAGGGCTGGCGTGGGAAGACTCTTTCAGCGTCTCCGAGCTGCCGGTTGGACCCGTGCGCTACTTCTCGGAGTATCTGATATTCTTTGGCACATTCCTGCACGCAAAGGGCCGGTTCTTCTATCACAAACCGGATGATGAGGATGTTATCAAACTCAAGGGTGAGATCACTCTCCGGGGCCGTGCAATATTTGCAGGTGTTAAAAGCAATTATTCAACTGAAGTGATCATTAACAGTGACGGTGAGATCGACTCATTCACTTTTTCCTCCCCCGGGAAGGATACCGTTCACGTTCAAAAGATTAAAAACGAAGAGGATGAAAAATGAAAAAGTTTGCCGCTCTTAGCATTACGGCTATACTGATTATTGTGGGTTTCTTCGCCACTGATATAGTTTCTCAGCAGAAAAACGACCTTACCAAGGCGTTCAATACATCGATCACCCTCGAAAAGGAAGGGAAGATCAAAGACGCCATTGCAATTCTTGAACCCTTCGTTGAGACGAATAAAACCAATTATCTGCTTAATCTCAGACTTGGCTACCTTTACTATTCCGATACCGCCTGGGCAAAGTCAGCCGGCTACTACGACGCGGCGCTTAAACTGAGACCAAACAGCATTGAGGCCCTCCTCGGGCTACGCCTCCCCCTCTTCGCGCAAAAACAGTGGGACAAGGTTGAGGGTGTTTACAATTCAATAATAAAGATCGACCCAAATAACAAAGAAGCGAACCTCCGCCTCGGACAGATATTCTATTACAAGGGCTTGCCCAAGTTTGAACAAGGCTTCGCGAAAGCAAAACCCGACTGGGACAGATCGAAGGCTTACCTCGAAAAGGTGCTCACGATGTACCCTTCCGACTATGAAGCGAACCTCGCTTACGGCTACACGATGTATGCCCTCGGTATGAATGACAAGGCAAGGGAGGCTTTCGGCACCGTGCTCATGATCAGCGAAAAAGACTCACTCGCTCTGAAGGGACTCGGACTGATCAAATGAAAAAACTTCTTCTGATAACCCTGTTCCTTTTTTCATTTACTTATGCTGATTCCGTGCAGGTTTACACATCACTTTTCGGGGTTTACGGAAGTTATTCCGACGGTGTCAATTCAAAGGCCGGCGCCGGATACCTCACACTTGGGTTGAACT
>JAEYUD010000050.1 GCA_023433685.1 Bacteroidota bacterium | reverse complement strand
ATGTCACCCTCGGCGAGGCTGTTTGCAATCTCCGCCACCCCGTTCACGGGGTTAATTATTCCGCGGGCGGTGAAATAGATGAATATCATGGCGAGCAAAAAGGCGCCACCCGCGATCATAAGCCGGAAAATGATCCGGTAATAAACCCTGGTGATCGCCGTGTCGAGCACTTTGTCGAGTTCGGTGAATGTAGCGTTTGAGAACTCAAGACTCTGGTCGAGGTTCACTATAGTCATCGCTGTAAGGTCTTCTATCCCGTAGGTTCTGTTGTTCCTGATAATATTCTCAAATATCTCCACCAGGGATACCATCTCAGATTTGTATCTGTCGAGAAGTGGCGAAAGTATCCGTGCTATCGATTCCTGCTTCCCGTTGAATTCGGGATCAAGTTCAATAGCCGTGTTAATGGCCGCCGGTATCTCGTCGGTAATGTTATTCTTGATACTTCTGCTGAGGTAGATCATCTCGGAGAGGCGGTCGCTGTTGAATACCGAATCGAGCACATCATCAATCGCGAGCACAAATGCACCGCCAACCAGATCGTGAACTTTTGGCATCTTGTGAACCGCCACGTACATCAGGTGATATGAGTCGCCTTCCGGGTCAAGGATCAGCCTTGATCTAATAGTAACGAGTTTCATCAGCTTTTGGATATCACCCGCGAGTTTATCATACTCGATCCTGAGCTCAGTGTCTGATACGTTCCTCCCTTTTGAAACGAGTTTTTCCCACCTTGCCAGGAGTGCCCTCGGAGAAACGTAGTACTCTTCCTCTTTACTCAGGGTCTCCTCATCCACCGAGATCAAACTTCCCTTTTCCTGGGTTGCCGCGATGAGTTTATCGAATTCATCTTTAACCCGTGAATTCAGTACCGCGATCTCTGATTGAAAGTCGTGACCGGAAGCCGCCCCTGAGAAAGTGTAAGCCTTGTGTTCGGTAAGGTGAACCTGAAGTGAAGTGAGCGGACGGAATATCTTCACGCCTGCTTTTTCCATTTTCGCGAATTCGACCGAATCAAGCAGGTTTGAGAGGCTTATAAAAAGAAGGATCGTGAGTGGAATACCGAGCAACAGCCCGATAAGCACTAACTTCGTCAGCACAGTGTAGCGACGAAGGATGATATTAAATTTAAGGATAAGCTTTTTCATTGATCAGCCTATCTTGAATTTATTGAGTTCATCGTTCAATGTGGATACCGCGGAGCTCAACTGTCCGGTTGCCGACCTGAACTCCTGGAGTGATTCCTTGGTCTGTTCTGCTGCCACGGAAAGCTGCTGCATTGCCTCACTGATCTGCTCGGCACCCTCTGTCTGCCGTTTCATTCCGAAATTAAACTCATCGAAGTGGGGTGCCAGTTCGTTAACGCTGTTGATAACGTCGTTCAGTTTGCCGGAGATCGTGGAAACTGTAACACTGTCTCGCCGCACTTCCTCTGAAAATTTATCCATCTCCATCACTCCCGATGACACGGATGACTGCATCTCACGCACCATGTGCTCGATATCGTGGGTGGCAACCGCGGTCTGGTCGGCAAGCCTGCTTATCTCACGGGCCACCACTGAGAATCCCTTGCCGAACTCTCCGGCTTTTTCAGCTTCTATCGCCGCGTTCAGCGAGAGAAGGTTCGTTTGATCGGATATCTTGTTGATCGTGGTTACCACGGTTGATATCTTGTTCGCTTTCGAGTTAATGACGGAAAGTTTGGCAGAGATCGAACCGGTTGCCGCTATAAGCTGATGGATCGCGTTCTCAAGCGTGCTGAGGTTGTTCCTGCCCTCTTCGGCAGTGGCGGAGGCATGAGTAACGCTAACACCGATCTTGTCTTCGAGCGTGTTCAGCAGATTGTTTGATGTATTAAGTATCTCTTTGGCTGTTGCAGTCACTTCCTTTATCGAAGCAGCCTGTTCTGCCACCGTGGCTTCAAGTTCACGGGCAGACGCTTTGATCTGCGTAACGGAAGAGTTAACCTGAACACCGGAGCTCCCGACCTGACTTAAAAGCGAGAAAAGGTTGGCAGCCATCTTCTTTACCGAGGCTACAAGGAGGTGTGACTCATCTGTATCATCAATATTCAATCTTTTAGAGGCAAAGAAGGAGAATCTGTTGCTCAGTTTATAACTTTCAAGTTCTTCATTGCCGGCTTTCAGATCACCTTTTGCGATCTTTTCGATACCACCGATCAGACTGGTGATCGGGTCGGTTATCCTGTTACTGAAATACCAGGCCACCACAAGCGTGAAGGCAACAATTCCGGACGCGAGCAAAAGCATGTTAAGGGTGAAGCCTGAACTGACCTGCTCAACGCTGGCTTTGGCTGAGTAATATTCATCCTCGTATGTTGAGGCTACTATCACCCAGTCCCAGTTGTAAAAATGGATTGCCACCGAAACCTTGTTCCGTGGCTCTTTTCCGCTGCCCGGTTCAACCCATGAGTAGGTGTGGAATACCGCGTCATCAGCGCTGACCGCGTCGTTAATGATCTTTTGGACAAAATACTCGCCTTTTGAATCCTTCTCAAACCAGGCGCTCTCCCCCTCTTTTTTGCCGTCGTGGGTAATTATGTAGCGCCCCTTGCGGTCACCTGTTGCACCGTAAATTGTTACATAACCTGTTTCGCCCACAGTAACCGACTGTATATTCTTTCTGAGTGAGGGCACTGCTTCGATCTGCTCGCCGACCACCAGCATGCCGGATATCTGACCTTTGGCATCAATAACCGGCTCGTATGAAGTTATGAACCAAGATCCCGCCGCCCAGGCAATCCCTTTGTAGGGGGTGCCTTTCATTACTGTCTCGATCACCGCATCCTTTGTGCCGTCAGGCTTGACCGCGGGAATGTATGTGCCGAGCGATCTCTGTCCGTTCGTATTTGAAACCGTTGTGGCTACACGGATCATGTCGCCGGCCTGATTCATTCTCTGGAAGATGCTCGCCACACCACCCATGAGTGATTTCATTTCATCAACCACCTGCACCCGGGTCTCAAAAGAGGTGACCTGGCCAAGCCATTTGTTCCCCAGCATCATGCGGGGAAGTGCCACCTTCTCCGATTTTTTAGTAAACTGGTCAACTGCGGTCCATTCAACCTTTTCATCGGAGAACTTGAATCCACCTTCACGGTTAACAATCTCCCAGGCAACTTTCTGTGCACGGTCAACCTTGTCCTGGATCAGATCGTTCGAGGTCATGCAGAGGTAGTACATGTCGAGCACGATCTGCTTCAGAGCCTCACGCCCGAGGGTGTCAAGTTCGGCTTCTGTAATGTGGGAGATATTGCTCTTTAACCCGAACATGGCGAACTGGGTTACAAGAACGGGTACAAGTGCAGCGAAAAGCACAAGCGAGATAACTTTACGCCTAAGAGTAAGCTTCACGGCTTCTCTCCTGTAGTTTTGGGTGATCGATGATGATGAATATCTGGTTTAAAACAGATATTTAAATTGTTAAATTATCATTAGATATACAAATGATAAACCGTTATAATTGATTATTTTTTGACGCTAATTTTAAAAAGTTTCAATTTAAAACCGGTTAATCAAACCAAAAACCTTTCAGATCGGCCAAATGTCACAAACCCCTTTAATGGCTCAGTATTATAAGATCAAGCAGGCTCACCCTGACACGGTACTCCTCTTCAGGATGGGCGACTTCTATGAGACATTTGAGGAGGATGCAAAAATAGCCGCGAAAGTGCTTGGGATAACCCTGACGAAGAGGGCTAACGGTGCCGCCGGCGAAGTGCCTCTGGCGGGATTTCCCCATCATGCTGTTGAAAGTTACCTTCCGAAACTGGTCCGCGCCGGCTACCGCGTGGCAATCTGCGAGCAGATTGAAGACCCCAAACTTGCCAAGGGGATCGTTAAACGGGAAGTTATCGAAGTGGTCACTCCCGGCGTTGTTTTCTCCGACAAGGTGCTCGACCATAAGAAAAACAACTACCTCCTCTCGGTCAACCGGGGTGAACTTACCTCAGGCGTGGCATTCTGCGACATTTCCACAGGTGATTTCTTCCTGTTTGAGGTTGAAACCGCGAGACTCGCCGACCAGGTCAGCGTTATCTCCCCCTCCGAGGTGCTCTCCGCGAGGAGACACCGTGAGGAAACAGCATCACTCCTTGCCAAGGCAGGCAGTGAAGCCAGGATCACAAAACTTGACGACTGGGTATTCAACCGTGAATACGCCCGCGAAACCCTGCTGAAGCACTTCGGTACAGTTAACCTTAAAGGATATGGTGCCGGTGAGCTCGATTCAGCGGTTTGTGCAGCGGGGGCTGTTCTCCACTACCTTCAGGAGACCCAGAAAGCGAATCTGACACACCTGAACAGGTTGCAGCTCTACAACCCTTCGGAATACATGATCCTCGATCCCGCAACGAAACGGAACCTTGAGATCACTTTCTCGATGAGCGACGGGAGCAAGGATGGCACTTTGTTCTCGGTTCTCGACAAGACCGAAACCCCGATGGGTGGCCGCCTTCTGAAAAAATGGATATCCTCCCCCCTGACCACTCTTCAGCCGGTGCTTCAAAGGCAGGAGTCGGTTGAGGTTCTCTATAACAGCAAAAAGATGCGTGAAAAACTGAAGAAGAGCCTCTCTGGTATCGGAGACCTTGAACGCCTGATCTCCCGCATCTGCACGGGCAGGGCAACCCCACGTGAAATGGTGGCTCTGAAATATTCGCTGCTCGAGATTCCGGAGCTGATCAAAACACTATTTGAAACAGACAACCCTGTGATGGTTAAACTGCGCGGGTCGCTGATACCGCTCGATGATGTAACGCGGAAACTTGAAGAAGCCATCTCTGACAATCCCCCCGTTTCACTCGCCGATGGCGGAGTGATCAAAAGGGGGTACAGCATCGAGCTCGATGAAATGCGCGAAATACTCTATTCGGGAAAGGACTGGATAACCGATCTCCAACGGACCGAAAGGGAGAGAACCGGCATTTCTTCACTTAAGATCAGCTATAACAGGGTCTTCGGATATTACATCGAGATCAGCAACGTCCACAGGGAAAAGGTACCGCCTGAGTATATCAGGAAACAAACCCTTGTGAACGCGGAAAGGTATATCACCCCCGATCTTAAAGTGTATGAAGACAAGGTTCTCAACGCGGAGGAAAACATACGCTCGCTTGAAACGGAACTGTTTAATGATGTCAGGATTTTCACCGCCTCTTTCACCGAATCGATCCAGAACAATGCCAGACTGATCGCCATGCTCGACTGCCTTCTCTCATTTGCCGAAGCAGCGGTTGAGTATAACTACGTGAAACCGGTTGTGAATGAGTCGGGCAAACTTGAGATTTACGAGTCGCGCCACCCTGTGGTTGAAAGGATACTGCCACCGGGAGAGAAATTCACCCCGAATGATTACCTGATGGACGACAGTGAAAACCAGATCATCGTTCTGACGGGACCGAACATGGCGGGTAAATCGGTATATTTAAGGCAGCTCGGCCTGCTCGTACTTTTGGCTCAGATCGGCTCTTTCGTGCCGGCTAAAAGCGCGGAGATCGGAATAGTCGACCGAATCTTCACCCGCGTGGGAGCAAGCGACAATATAACCGCGGGCGAATCAACTTTCCTGGTCGAAATGCAGGAAGCGGCGAACATCCTGAACAACGCCACAAACAAGAGCCTGATACTTCTCGACGAGATCGGAAGAGGAACAAGCACGTTTGACGGACTCTCGATCGCTTGGTCGATGACCGAATACCTCCACGAAAACCCACGTTGCGCCGCGAAAACCCTCTTCGCCACCCATTATCACGAACTTAACGAGATGGCGGAGATATTCCCAAGGATCAGGAATTACCGTGTTCAGGTGCGCGAATATGACGACAAGGTGATCTTCCTCCACAAGGTCTCACCCGGAAGTGCCGATCACTCTTACGGTATTCAGGTGGCGATGATGGCAGGACTTCCTCCGCAGGTAACCTCCCGGGCTAAAGAGATACTGGCAAATCTTGAGAGTAAAGAGCTTACCCCGTACGAGATCAAAAAAGCGAAAAAAGCAAAAAAAGAGGCTGAAGACCACGGATACTATCAGCTCAGTCTTTTTGAGTTCACAGATGACGCGCTAAGGAAAGAGATCGGGGATATTAAAGTTGAAGAGCTCACACCCGTTCAGGCACTGAACAAACTTGATGAGCTCAAACGGAAACTGAACGAGAAAGGGGAGGGTTAACCCGCCTTCTTTACCACGCGGAAGCCGAATGTTGACGACCTCGAGTTTGGGGTTGCTGTAAACCTGTTCGAATTGCGGGCTATATTACTCTCATAGTTCCAGGAACCCCCGCGCAGAACCCTGCCGTTACCATTTTCAGGACCCTTGGGGTCGATCAATTCATCCGCCTCATACGGTCCGTAGTAATCCCAGCACCACTCCCAGAGATTCCCCGACATATCAAATATCCCAAGCTCATTGGGTGCCTTCTGTTTTGGCGGACGCATCTTTCCGTTTGAATTTTCCTTGTACCAGCCTACTGCCAGGGGGTCGTTGCTCCCGCTGAAGAGGGTGTTCTTCCCGGTTTTCCCGCCACGGGCCGCGTACTCCCACTCGGCTTCGGTTGGGAGACGGTAGCCGTTCGCCTTGAAGTTGCAGGTGACATTCTGCCCCCTGATCGTGTAGCAGGGGTTCAAATTGTGCTTCAAACTTAGTTTATTGCAGAATCTTATCGCGTCGAACCAGCTTACATTGTTCACGGGAAGTGTCGGCTCACGGATGATCGCGATGTTATGACCCATAACTTCTTCGTACAGGCCTTGCGTGATCTCGATGGTTGAGATGTAAAAGCCGTAAACCGTCACATCCCTCAGCTCTGACTCATCATCATCGCAGGTGATAGTGGGGTCGAAACACCCCATTACGTAGTTGCCACCCTCAACGAAAATGAGGTCAAGCGTCTGAGCCTGCAAGGGAAGTGCCGCCAGAAACAGGAACAATGCAACACGAAAAAGTCTGATCATAAATTAAACTTTTGATTCATTTTTGAAATTTAAGTAATGAAAGGGGATTGGCAAAGGTGTAAAACCCTGACACCTTCTCTTTTTGTATATTTGTGCTTTATATTTTATCGAATTTAAGACACCGGAGACAATTTGGACATTAAGAATTTATCGATCAACACGATCCGTACCCTGGCAATGGATGCCGTTCAGAAGGCAAACTCAGGGCACCCCGGGGCACCAATGGGTCTTGCCCCGCTTGGCTATTTCCTCTTTCATGAAGTGATGAACTTCAATCCTAAAGACCCGAAGTGGATCAACCGCGACCGTTTCGTCCTCTCCGGAGGGCACGGAAGCATGCTGCTTTATTCACTTCTTCACCTCTCGGGCTTTAACCTTTCACTTGATGATATCAAGAATTTCAGACAGTGGGAAAGCCTTACTCCTGGTCACCCGGAACGGGGACATACAGAGGGCGTTGAAGCAACAACAGGTCCGCTCGGTCAGGGCATATCCAACGCTGTCGGAATGGCACTCGCCTGCGAGTTCATGGCGGCGAAGTTCAACAAACCGGGTTTTGAGATTTTTGACCACTTCGTTTATGCCATCGCGGGCGATGGTGACCTCATGGAAGGTATCTCGCACGAGGCAGCCTCTTTCGCGGGGAACCAGAGACTCCGCAGACTCATCCTGTTCTACGATGACAACGGCATTTCGATCGACGGTAAGACCTCCCTCTCATTCACCGATGAAACTGAAAAACGGTTCCTAAGCTACGGCTGGAATGTCTTTAACATCTATGATGTTCACGATATCGAAGCCCTTAGGTTCATTGTACACGAAGCACAGCACAGTGACAGCCCTTCATTGGTTATCACAAAAACGAACATTGGCTACGGCAGTCCCAACAAACAGGATACCGCGAAAGCTCACGGTTCACCCCTCGGTGAAGAGGAGATAAAGCTTACAAAAACCAACCTCGGCTGGGAATATTCTGAGCCTTTCACCGTGCCTGAAGAGGTGAGAACCCACTTCGCGCAGGCGGTTGAAGAAAAAATAAAGCTCTATACGGCATGGAACAACATCTTTGAGCAATACGCTGGCCAATTCCCTGAAGAGGCGGCACTTCTGGAAAAGATAATGAACGGTGAAGCTCCCGGATCATTCCCTGTGGATGAAACGATGTTCCCCGATCTTAACGAAAAGCTCGCTTCGCGCGCGTCATCACAGAAGGTGATCAACAAACTTCCCGATGCGTACCCGACGCTTCTCGGCGGATCGGCGGATCTTACCGAGTCTAACCTGACCGATTTCAAAGGCATTCCGTCGTTTTCAGCAGCCGACAGAACCGGCAGAAACCTGCATTATGGCGTTCGCGAACACGGAATGGGCGGCGTTATGAACGGCATGGCGATGTACGGCGGAATAATTCCGTTCGGTGGCACCTTCCTGGTTTTCTCGGATTACATGCGTCCAACTGTGAGACTCGCCGCCATGCAGAACCTTCAGGTGATATATGTATTCACTCACGACAGTATTGGCCTCGGTGAAGACGGACCGACACATCAGCCGGTTGAACATCTGATGAGCCTCCGGATGATCCCCGGACTCACAACCATCCGCCCCGCCGACAGTCACGAAACTGTTTATGCCTGGAAAGCCGCTCTTGAAAACACGAACGGACCAACAGCACTCATCCTCTCAAGACAGGGTATCCCGGTTATTAAGGAAAAAGCCAACCCCGCTTCAAACCTTGAAAAAGGTGCCTACATCGTTCGTGATTGTGAAGGCACACCTGATGTTATTCTGATCGGCACCGGTTCCGAAGTGGAGCTCGCGATAAAAGCCGGCGAAAAACTAACAGCAAGCGGCAAGAAAGTAAGAGTGGTCAGCTTCCCATCATGGGAACTCTTTGAAAAACAGAGTGATGATTACAAAAACTCGATCTTTCCACCCGATGTTAAAAACCGCGTCGCGGTTGAAGCCGGCTCGACATTCGGCTGGCACAAATACACCGGCACCGAAGGGAAGATCATCGGCCTCGACCATTTCGGCGCCTCCGCCCCCGCCAACATCCTTTATGAGAAATTCGGCCTCACGGTTGATAAGATCGTGGAAGCGGTTGGGTGATAAATTGATTATAAACGGAGCTTGTCATCAGGCTCCGTTTTTTTGTATCGTGTTTGATTCATGTTTTTAATTTACACTTGCTGTTAATCAAAATAAACTTATATTTGCAAACCGACCCGGCGAAATTGCGTGGAACTAAGTTAAAATAGTTGAGATAATTGAAATAGTTGACTATCATGATTGAAGATAAGAGAGAACCGTACAAACTGCAGGTGGCATTCCATCCGGGAGTGTTTTTAGCCGAACGGCTTGAAGAGCTAAAGATGAGCAATAAAGAGTTTGCCCTAAGGACAAATAAACCGGAAAAGACCATCACCGCGATCGTTAAAGGTGAAAGTTCAATCACTCCTGATATGGCTGTTGTATTTGAAATTGTGCTTGGAATCCCTGCCTATATGTGGCTGAAATATCAATCGATTTATGATGAGTTTAAAGCTCGCGATCGAAGAAAAGAAATTCTTAGAGAGTGCATCCCCTGGATGAATCGATTTCCTGTAACTGAAATGATTAAAAAAGGGTGGTTGCCGGAGGTTAAAACAGTTGAAGAGAAAACAAAAGCTTTGCTACAGTATTTCGGTGTAGCTTCTTCCACGGCGTGGGAGGCCTACTATCTTAATCAAAAGCTTAAAACTGTTTTCAGTATATCACTTTCCGGAATAGAAAAACTTGAAGCAATTTCAGTGTGGTTGAGGAGAGGTGAGCTTGAAGCTTCTGAAATCAGAGTTCCGGAATTCTCGGCTTTAAAACTCAAAACGGCGTTGTCAGTAATTAAGAGATCGCAGAATGCATCCAGTGGCGATCTTACCGGCTTGAAAGGACTTCTTTATAAATCGGGTGTTAAAATTGTCATTACATCCGTTATTAACAAAATTCCCTTAATCGGTGCAACCCGTTGGCTCGCGGGTGAGACTCCACTGATACAACTTTCAGATGAAATCAAGTCAACTGAGCAATTTCAGTTCTTCCTTTTTCATCAAATAGGGCACATCCTGCTCCACGGCAAGAAAGATGTCTTTTTCGAGGGAACTGGTTTCCCGGGGACGGTACATGCAAAAGAAAAGGAAGCAGACTCTTTCGCTTCTAAGTGGATTTCAACAGATAGTCTTGAACCAAAGGATACAATGGTAAAATCCGCGAATAAATCCGTTGGACAAGGTTTTATCACCCCATAACCTTCACCAGCATCTCCCTCGATACAAAAACCTCTTTGAACAATTCTGTGAGTATCTCCTGAGTAATGCGGTTGAAATCCTCTTCGACGGGGATGACGCCGACGCCGCCGATATCGACCGAGGCTGGTGAGAGGAGGATTCTCTCTTCACCTTCGGCGAAGTAGCGGGCGGGACGGTGTTTTTCGCGGAGGAAGACCACCACACGGATACTGTGTCCGTGCTTCCAGGCGAGGATGTTCATGAGGGGTTCTTCACCAGTGTGCATGAGGGCGTTGTAGCGGTCGAAGACGGTGTAGAACTCGGCTGCGAGGGCATCCTTGTTCTCACCTTCGAGGAAGATCATTTTCCTGATACCGTCGTCGATGGCGTTAACTTTCACGCCGTTGAAGTCGCGGGATGCCACAGAATATTTCGCTTGAAGCGAGTGAAAATCGTGTTCAACGGTCATGAAATTGCGGGTTCCGGCCTGAAAATGGAAGTGGTCGGGGGCGGACGCGCCGCACTTCGGTCCATTATAAAATATTGTGAACTCGCCGTCCATATCCTCAGCAAGGGTGAGCATCATTTCAAAGTGACCGGCGATCTCCTGCGGGTTGTGTCCCGTTTTAGGGATCGTGAAATGTTCGGGGAATATCGGGAACGGATTCACGAGTATGTGGTAGCCGTCGCGGTATTGCAGCCGCTCCTGAGCGGGAGGGAGGCTCTCTTCGCAGAGGAAACACTTCCTCTCCTTGATGCTTTTGGGGTCAACCTTCGCGGAGGTGGAAGTTATCCGGCCGGGGTTGAACTGCACTTTTAGTGAAAATCCGTCGTATTTGAATTCGTGGGTTATTACCGTTTCGAGGCTGCCGTAGCCTTTCACGCACCAGTCCCAGTCGCGTTTCTGGCGCTCCAGCATTTCCTTGGCTAAAGTTGAGTATTTCTTCATAAGTTCTTTTATTCTCACTGTAAACACAAATTATCCCCGCAAATATCGATATTTTTGCATTATTGATAATAAAACCACGGAAAAAATGAGCGAAATAAAGGCGATCGTGTTCGATCTCGGGATGGTTCTCATCCCTTTTAATTATGAAATGGCGAGGAACCGGCTAAACCTCCTAAAACCCGGAGCGGGTGACAAGGTGATGGAATATGTGAAGGAAAACTACCAACTTTTCCGCGCGTTCGAGGCGGGAAAGATGACCGAGGAAGAATACATTCCGATGCTTATGCGCGCCGCGGAAGTGGAGGGGGTGGTATCACACGAGAAGTTCTGCTACATCTATTCTGAGATCTTCTCGATCAACTACGATGTCACGGAGCTGCTTGAGAAATTGAGCCAAAGCTACAGAATTTTCCTGCTCTCAAACACCAACCCCGTCCACAGAAAATACGGTTACCAGAACTTCAAGTTCTTTCAGCATTTTGAGAAGCTGTTTTATTCGGATGAAGTGGGTTTCGTTAAACCGGACGAGGGAATCTACCGCGCCGTTGAGGCGTACTCAGGTCTGAAACCGGAAGAACACCTCTTTATCGATGACATCATCGACTATGCAGAGGGTGCCCGCCGCTGCGGTTGGCATGCCGTTCAGTTTTTTGATTATTCCCGCCTGGTGGCAGATCTTAGGGCGTTAGGGGTAGCGGTTTAGGAGTGGTTAACGGTTAGTCCACCGCGGCGGATTAGTGGTTAGTCCACCGCGGAAATTACATAGTCGTTCTTACCGCTGAACAGAATTGCGAAAGCTTTGCAGTTGACACCCCCGGCACCCAAGGACTGTCGATATCTTGAAACCTGTTCAATGGCTTTCAGTTTTTCAGTTTCAAAATGATCGCTGTCGCTTCTTCTAATGTATTTAAGTTCGAGAATGAAGCTGAATTTCCCCGGGTTCAATTGAGTCGGTATCAACAGAATATCTGTGTATCCTTCATTGTTTTCCTGTTCACTCTTTATGAAATAAGCATTGTTGCCCATAAGGAGTGTCATGAAGATCATCTTGATGTTCTTTTCGCTGAACTGCATGAGATCACGGTTTGAGAGGTTCTTCAACACTTCACTAACATAGGCGGCCAACTTATCGATCCTGCCTGTGGTTGCCATTTCAATCAGTGCATCTCTTACGGGAACGCTCTCATATTTGATCTGATTTCTCGCCTCAAACAACGACCGGAAGTACTCCCAGTATAAAACTTTGATAACATGATTAGGAATCACCAGATCATACACCTGGAATGAGGCATCTTTGATCGTGAGCAAACCATTAAAGAACAAGAGCGATATCGCTTCGATTCGGGTGTATGGAAGTTCAAAATTGAACTGCAGAGTAAGTTTTTCGCTGATCGAGTCGGATTCAAGTATTTCCTCTATTATCGCATCAGCTTCATCAGAGGGGAGCAACCCGAGAATATTGGAAATCTTTTTGTAATCAGAAGTCACATTAATATCAGACATCTCATCAGGATACTCAAACCGGTCGGAGAATTTTGCGAGAAAAGTGATCACCATTTGAGGATTATAAAGCCGTTCTACAGCGCCAGCAGAGAATTTGCTGCCATTATACCACGACCGCATGTCAGGGATCAAAGCTTCGAGGTCTAATTTACCCTCCTGGTAAATTGTGTTTTCGATCAGGCTTTTTAATTCTGACTCTGTAAAACCTGCCATTTCATGAAACTTCTGATCGAGTGAGATATTGTGAGCAACATTGAAACCGCTCGTCATGCTGTCAAGTGTAACGGGTGTAACCCCTGTGGCAAAAAACCGGTCGATAAGACCTTCACCCATCAATTGCTTGATAACTTCATAGAATTTCCTGACCCACCCGTTCTGGGTCACTATTTTTTTGAAGTGGTCTTTGTTGAATGCGAACAGTTCATTTGTGAAATGGTCATATTCATCGATCAAGAGGTAAATTCTGCCATCGGGACGATATTTTCTGAATATCACAGCGAAGTTTCTTAGAAGTTCGCTTCCACCATCGACACTTAAATCTCTGTCGATCTCGGCTTCACTCCCGATCGCATATTTATACAGGAAATTTTTCAGGGCAGTTCTTACCTCGACATCAAATTTTTCTTTAATATCTTCTTTAACATCTGTTGTGATGCCACTAAAACTAAAACTTAGTGTGTAGTAGGCGTTGTGGAGTGGTGTTGTGTTTTCAGGCTTCCCGATGAAATATTCACCGAACAGTTCGGAGAATCGGTTTTTATGCTGGATACCATAATAATGCTCAAGCATTGAGAGGTGAAGCGATTTTCCAAATCTGCGGGGACGGAGGAAGAAGATGTATCGGTCGTTAATCGATTCAAGTGTCCTGATATAGTGTGTTTTATCCACATAAAACGCACCTTCATCGATGAGCGTGGCGTAATTTGATGTCTTAGAGGGTAATCGCTTCTTCATTTCCGGCATTAAAATTTCTTTGAATCAAGAGATCAATATAACAATTAACCACTCACCTCTAATCCGCCACCGAGGACTAACCACTGATCAATAATTCTCCCTGTACCACTTGTAAGTAAGGGCAATACCTTCTTCGAGGGAGGTTTTGGCCTTCCAGCCGAGGTTGTTGATCCGCGATACATCCATTATTTTGCGGGGGGTGCCGTCGGGTTTGGTGGTATCGTACACAATTTCGCCGGTGAAGCCGGTGGTTTTCGCTATCAACTGTGCCAGTTCGGCGATGGTGAGGTCGACACCGGTTCCTACATTAAGATGGGTTAAACCATTATCATAAAGATCGGCTGCGTTGATGCTTTCGATCGAGTATCTGATCGCCTCGGCGAGGTCGTCAACGAACATGAATTCCCTCATCGGTGTGCCGGTTCCCCAAAGTTCAACAGTAGGGTATCCCTCTCTCGCGGCGGTGTCAAACTTCCTCATAAGTGCCGGTAGAACATGTGAAGTGTTGAGATCGAAATTGTCGTAGTAGCCGTAGAGGTTGGTTGGCATCAGCGAGAAGAAGTTGCTGCCGTACTGCTTGTAGTAGCTTTCGCAGAGTTTGATACCGGTGATCTTCGCGATGGCGTATGGCTCGTTTGTGTATTCAAGGTAACCTGAAAGGAGCGACTCCTCCTTGAGCGGTTGGGGGGCAAGTTTCGGATAAATGCATGAACTGCCGAGGAAAACCACTTTCGAACAGCCGTTAACGTAAGCGGCGTGGATGAGGTTGGCCTCGATCATAAGGTTGTTGTAAAGAAACTCGGCGCGATAGGTATTATTTGCGAGGATTCCACCCACCTTGGCGGCGGCTATAACCATAACTTCCGGTTTTTCCTTCGCCATGAATGCTTCCACACTCTCCTGGCGCATCAGATCCACTTCCGTCTTGTCCGCAAGAAGAAGGTTCGTGTAACCGTTGGCCTCCAGATTACGGGTGATGGCCGAACCAACCATTCCCTTGTAACCTGCAATAAATACTTTCGCGTTCTTATAGTCTGTTTTCTGCATCTACCTGAAATTTCCTTGATTAACAATGTAAATATACGGTTTTTTAACGGGATGAGTTGAATGGGACATGTGAGGGGACGTGAATACACACGGATTAGATGGATTAACGCGGATGTTCCTCTGCGTGCTTCCGTTTACTCTGCGTGTATCTGCGTCCTGAGTATATTTCACTTTGCCGCGGCGGAATGAGTCCCTAAAAATAACATTTCACTTCGCCGCGGCGAATAACATCTAACATTTCCTAAATTCCCAACCGGAAGACCTCGTTGTTGTGCGCTATAAAGATGGTTTCGCCGGGTTTGGGCTCGTGTGTGGAATTGCCGGTAAAGGATCCGAAGGCCTGAAGTATTGCCAGATTCTTTTTGAATACCGAACAGGCGAGCCGCAGCCGCTCACCGCCCCGGCCTTTCAGGCGAACCGAAGGGTGGAGATGTCCACTTAAGACATAGTAACCCGGTTGTTTTTCAGGATAGTGGCGAAGCATGAATTTATCCTGAATTACCAGTTCCTCATGAACTTTGATCCAGGGGAGTTCATCGAGGGGCCCCGAGTGGCGGTCGTGGTTGCCCGTCATGAGGTGGAAATCCTTGTCAGTGTTCCTTGCGAACCACTCCTGAAGTTTGCCGATCACTTCCTTTGTTTTTCCCGTGCGGTGGTGGGTGAGATCGCCGAGGAAATAGACGGTTTTCGCCCCCGTGATCTCAAGAGCGTCCGAGAGCCGCTGAAGGTCCTCATCGGTTGAGCCTTCGGGGATCGGTACGCCCGCCACGCGGAAGGTTGCCGATTTTCCAAGGTGGACATCGGCTATGAGAAGGGCGTTCTCCTCCTGCCAGTAGATCGCCTTCTGCGGGAGGGCGATGAACCGGTTTTCAAGAACAACAATATCAGGAAAATCTTTGATCATGATCGCAATTTACTCATCCCGTCACTTTTCAGCGGCGTTTTCGAGGGAGGCGATCATCCGGGCGATGCGATCGGAGAGTTTTTCACTCGAAAGCTTTTCGCGCATCCGGTTAACCATCAGGGGGAAAGCCATCGGTGTGATGAAGGGGATCTCGAGAACGGTTTTGCGGCTTTCGCGCATTCTTGCCATTGATGAAATCAGTCTTCGTTCTTCGAGTTGGGTTTCAAGAACTTCCCTTTCTGCCTGCCGGATCAGGAGGTTGCCCGGATCGTATTTGCTCAGCACTTCAAACAGAAGTGAGCCTGAAGCCTGTATCTGTTTCGGTTTTTTGCTGCTGCCCGGGTAGCCCTGAAAAATGAGACCCGCTATCCGGGCGATATCGCGGAATTTTCTTCTTGCCAGTTCGGTGGAATTGGTGACCTCGAGAACATCTTCGATGATGTTATCATCCGAGAAGAGCCACTCGAGCTGCTCTTCATCCAGCTCATAACGGTGATTTGATAGTATCTCGAATCCGTAATCATTGTTAGCGAACGAGAATGTGGCCGCCTTGATCTTCCCCAGCCTGTGAGCGATCAGGGCCGACAATCCTTCATGCACCAGTTTCCCTTCGAACGGGTATATAAAGATGTGGTAACCTTCAGTCGTTTTCTTCGTCTCGATAAGGAGTTCGTCTTCAACCGGGATGACCGACCATTTTCTCTGAAGATCAAGAAGTGGTGCCATGGCTCCCATTTCAGGATCTGGATATTTCCCTTCAAGGGATTCGCGCAGCTTAATCCGCACTTCTGCCGCGAGTTCGGTAGAGAGGGGCATTCTTCCACCCATCCACTGGGGGATGGGTCCCTTTTTCTTGTCAGAGAGGGTTACATACATCACCATCTCTTTAAGTTTCTTGTATTCGAGGGCTCTTCCCGCGAAGATGAATGTATCACCGGGTTTAAGTTTTGCCGCGAAATTCTCTTCAAGCGTGCCAATTGAGCCGCCGTTCATGAACTTTACCACCACTTCTGATTCGGAGGTAATGGTGCCGATCGACATCCGGTGCCGCCTGCGCAACTGCTCGTTCTCCACAGTGAAGTACCCGTTCTCTTCTCTGATCTTTGAGTACTCGTCGTATGCCCGAAGGGCTTTTCCTCCGCGGATTACGAATTCCATCGTCCACTCCCATTCTTCCGGAGTGAGGTTGCGGTAAGAGTGGGTTTTTCTCACTTCATTGAAAAGCGCGTTCCTTTCAAATCCTGATCCCGCCGCCACGGTTACGATATGCTGCGAGAGGACATCAAGCGGTTTCTCGATGGGTTCCCGTGGTTCGATCCTGTTTTTTGCAACACCCGCGCGGGCGGCGGCGAATTCTATTAGTTCAAATGAGTTTGTCGGAACGCAGTATATCCTGCTTTTCGCGCCCGGACGGTGGCCCGAGCGTCCAGCCCTTTGAAGCATCCGCGCGATTCCTTTCGGAGATCCCACCTGTATCACCGTATCGACCGGGGAGAAATCAACTCCGAGATCGAGACTGGAAGTGCATACCACGCACTTCATTTTTCCTTCGGCCAGGAGGCGTTCCACGACCGCGCGGCTTTCCTTGTCCATCGATCCGTGATGAAGCCCGAGGATGCCCGCCCACTCAACTTTGCGGTCGAGAATGTTGTGGTACCATATCTCAGCCTGAAAC
>JAEYUD010000031.1 GCA_023433685.1 Bacteroidota bacterium | reverse complement strand
GGTAATCTGGGACCGTATCAGTTACGCCGTCACCATTCCGTCACTATTTATCGCCATTCTTTGGGTCATAAAGATCACTGAATGGCTTACCGGTTTTTCGCTCAGCTGGCTGGGCATCACCCCGCGTGATACCGACCACCTTCTTGGCATCCTGATCGCTCCCTTGATCCATGGCGATTTTGGTCACCTGATGGCAAATACACCGCCCCTTTTCTTTCTTGGTTTCCTTGTCCTCTTTTTTTATCCACACGCATCTCGCAAAGCCGTACCTTTAATGTACGTTCTAAGCGGTTCCATTCTTTGGGTGATCGGCAGGTCTGCAATTCACATCGGTGCTTCTACCATTGTCTACGGTCTGGCTTCCTTCCTCTTTTTCAGTGGTATCACCAGACGGGATATCAGATCTATCGGACTCGCTCTAATTGTGGTTTTTCTTTACGGAGGTTCACTTTCGATGGGGCTTCTTCCGGTTGATACCGGTGTGTCATGGGAGGGTCACCTCTCGGGAGGCATAGCCGGGGTTGTGGCTGCACTTCTTTACAGAAAAGAAGATCCGCCAAAAAAGTATTCGTGGGAGGATGAAGAGGAAGATTCAGAAGACGGGAAACGCCGCTACTACCGCGACAATTATTTTACCTGAAACCGTATTTCTTTTTGAACCATGCGTAAGCGGCATTTATTTTTTTAGCTTTTTCCTCAGCCGCTTTTCCCCCGCCCATGTTTGAATCGGGGTGGTTTTCTTTCATCCGTTCCCTGTATTGCTTCTTGATGTTCTCCTTCGAGTAGTCACCCTTTAACCCAAGAATGTCACCATAATATTTGTCCATTGGGTCAGCATACCTGGAAGAGGAAGTGGTGCCTCCACCCGATGTGTACGCCCTTGACCTGTTCGATCCGGAAGAACTCGCGTTATCGTAGTCCTTCACTAAATGTTCACGTCCGATATAAAGGAAGTGGTACAGATTATTCGTCCTGTATCCGAAAGCGTGTAAATAAACTATCAGGAGGTCGCCATAGGGCTCTGTTTCAAGACTCAGTTTGCTTGCTTCGAGATACAGCTCATTTAGTAGCCGGGGGACATCGTAATGGTGCTCATTACCGTTCAATCCTTCGTCAGCGAACGGATTAATAAGCCTTAAAACCCCTTTGAGCCACGAATCATCCTGCTTCGAGTTGCTTAACTTATAAAGGATCAAAAAATCCTTAAGCATCTCACGAGAAGGCACCCTTGCCATTATCGAAGTATCGAGCGTGCTGCAGATAAGTTTCATGTAGGTTGCCCGCCCAAGCAGGTCCATCAAACCATCAAGGTTCACACCGAAGAGTGAAAGAATCACTTTATTAACCGCGGGGACGATCAAAAGGTCTTCGGCGCCAAATCCCCCGGTCAGAAGTGCTGCAAGCCATCCGGCCCCCTTCGCGATATTACGGGAGAGCTTAACGGTATCAAGCCCTGACATTATCTCTTCACGTATTTCACCCGCGATCGAATACGCCTCACCATACTTGCTCGCCTCATAATACTTTTGGGCAAGCTTGTACTTTTTTTCCAGTTCGTAAAAATTTAGTAATCGAGACATTTACTTATGGCTGAAGTCTGAAATATGATCCGCCTGCGGCGGAGTGAAATGTGAAATGACTTCGAGACTCCGTGACTTCGAGACTCCGTGACTCCGTGACTCCGTGACTTTAAAAAAGAAAAGGCTGAACCATGACGGAACAGCCTTAAAACCTTCGAGGGTCAAATCTTAAAGCTCCCCGGCACGCTTTTTCTGGAAGTACATGCTGCGGGTCATCTCGTATCTCCAGACGAGACCATCCACGGGATCGACATAATCGTCAGTTCTTACGAACTTAAGCTTGTTGAGAATATGATTTGACGCGTTCACTTCGGGTCTTGTATGCGCGACCACTTTAATGATCGAGCTGTCTTTAAAAGAGAAGTGAAGAAACGCGCGGGCTGCCTCGGTTGCAAGACCTTTGCCACGGTATTTCTCCGCGGTGCCGTATCCGATCTCAACAACTCCATTGTTCGGACGGCCCTTGAAGCCGCCTGCTCCCACGAGTGCCTTGTCTTTACGGTGAACGAAGAGGTAAAAGCCCCACTCGGCAAATCCCGGTCCATGAGCCAGAAGGCTGTGTATCAGTTCGAGCGCCTCCGGAAACTCCAGATAACCCTTCTCAACCTTCCAGCCATACTCCTTTTCGAATAATTCTTCATCTTCTCTTAAAAGCTGAATGTGACGGGCGCTTGAGTTTATGAGATCAAGATTCTCTGTGCGGATCATAAATGGTTCTGCCATGCTGAAGATAGCTCCGGAAATTTTAAAAATACAAACTTTAATTTAACCTTTTTGAAGGGCGAAATAAAGGTATTTTTTATTCCGGAACTACTTTTTCTGAAGCACCGAAAATTCAAGTATTGCTTTGCCACCGGAGTAAAATATCAACTTCCCCGTGGATACTCCGAAGCTGTCAACTTCACGCAGTTTCTGGAAGTAAGAAATCTCCAGATTCATGTCGTCACAAGCCATCTTTGTTGATCCAATGTCACTGAAAGATATCTTGCTGCCCGAGACTTTCGCGCTGCCAAAGTACTGGTTGCAGCTTCCGCTTCCGGCGATGTTGTTAAGTCCGGCGACAATTCCGAAGGTAACATCAGAACCCGTTGCAGGTTTGGTAACCGGCGCGCCGTTCAGTTTTTCCAGCTTCCAGATGTTTCCGTAAAGCACCACGTCATCCGTGTACTGCATAACGGTTGAACATCCCGACAAAAACAAAGCCACCACGGCAACGGCTGCCAATATTTTCTTTTTCATATTTCTTCCATAAAATAAATTAAAATCAACAGCAATTATACTGATTCAGAGTTCATTTTGTTGCAATCCGTGTCACATTTCAGATTTTACAAGCAAGGACGGCAGTATATCACCAAAAACCCAAAACTTCATATATTACACACTTTAATTTTTAGCTTTACGGAATAACCAATGTATTTTACGATCAACGCTGAAGACAACAGGTACTTCATACTGTGCGAAGGCTCTCTCAACGCGGCTTCGGTTGAAGAGTTCAGAAACACGGTTGAGCCTTTTATCGATCAGTTTCGCGCCCCTGTGGTTATAGATCTCGACAAGGTTGACTATGTCTCCTCCGCCGGAATACGCGCCTTCCTCCTCCTTTACAGGGCCGCGATGGCTAAAGCCCCGGAGACCGGCTACCACTTCATGGATATGGTTTCGCTCACAAACGTATCACCCCAGGTGCAACAGATACTCGACATATCCGGACTCTCAGATTCACTGAAACAGTGGAACGAAGAGAGGAAACCGCAAGGTTGATGGAACTTTTTTTACCCACAGTAAATTTCTTATTAAAAAAAGGACCTGATGAGTAGAGTAAAGATCGAAGACAACAAACTTAAAAGATACATCTTTTTCGGACTGGGACTGGTTTTCCTGGTGATCGGCATTATTGGTTTTATTGTGCCGCTCCTCCCGGGTACTATTTTTCTGATAATTGCTTCACTTCTGTTTGCCAGAAGCTCCGAAAAATTTCACAACCTCATTCTCCACAACAGATATGTAGGCAAGTACATCGAGTATTACCATGCCGGAGGTAAAATGCCACTTCGCGCGAAGATCATCACCGTTGGAATGATCGTGGTTTCTTTAACAATTTCGGCCGTCTTTACATTTTGGATAAACTGAACAACAAGAATTCACCCGACCGCAAGAAGGGTGGCACTTCTAACTCTGAAGAAAAATCTCCAGGATATCTCCACATCCCTGAAGACGTTGAAGCAAAGAAAAACATCCTCGCCATCCTGGCTTACCTCGCCGCGGGTGATAGTGAGATACACTTCACCGAGTCTGACCTGATCCAAAGAACAGGTAAACAGCTCGGTTTCTCCGAATATGAAATAGCGGAGATCACCTTCAAACCTGACAAGGCACTGCATGTTATTGTGCCACAAAGAAAAAGTGATAAACTCTCCCTGATCTACGACCTCCTCGAAATGATGCTCGTGGATGGAAAAGTTACAATTGAGGAAGTGGCAATTATCACCCGGATCAGTTTCCTCTTTGGCATCCCGGCTATCAAACTCAAATCGTTCTATATTCAGTTTGTTGAGGCAGCCGCCAGAAACATCACCAAAGAGGTCTTTCTTCACAGGATGGAGCTCTTTATTTGACCGGGCGCAATGATAGTGCTCCGAATCACTTGCTTTAGTCCCGTCTTCTTCTTAAATTCTATCCGGTAAAGATCAATTTTTTCATAATCCAGGTACTCAACCTTGGCTCCCAATACCCTGATCACCCTCGGTGGTCTGATCCTCTTCGGTCTCTTCGTCCTTTCGACCAATAACATCATCCTGAATCAGACTGATGTGGCGGTCTCAAGTGAATTTCAGATATCCGCCATCGGATTTGGGCAGTCTCTTATTGAAGAAGCCAAAATGAAAAAGTTCGACGAGGCAGAAATAACGGGTACCGTACAGTCTGTGAACAACCTTACCGCGAGCGGTTCACTGGGAAGGGAGACCGGAGAAACATACACTGCCCCCGACTCCTCTTACACAGGTAATTTCGCGAGCCTCCGTAATTTTGATGATTTCGACGATTACAACAACTACCGCAGAATCGTCAGTTCACCCCGGGCTGAGAATTTCACGGTAAGTTCAACTGTTACTTATGTCAGTGAAACATGGCCCGATTCAAACGTTACCACACGGACTTTCGCCAAAAAGATCAGGGTCACCGTCACGAGCCCATATCTTCAGCGAAGTATAGTTCTTGAATATGTGAGCATTTTTTAGCCATGAACGCGGTACTTGATCTTATCGGCGCTACCGTTATCGCTGCTTTTGTAACTTTGATGCTGATGAATGTGAATAACAACCTCTCGGTCACTGCAACTCAACAGTATATGAACACGAGCACACAACAAAATATGGTTGCCCTCGCGGATATGATGCACTTCGATTTTAAGAATATTGGGTACCGTGTTACCGACTCGATTAAGATCAGCAGGGCTGAAGCCGAGAGAATAACCGTGAGAGGGGATTTTGACAACAATGGTACCGTTGACTCTGTCACTTACTATCTCGGCTCAACCAGTGATCTCTCGAGTACCCCCAACCCGAATGATAAACCTTTGTTCCGGGTGCTGAACGCGCAAACTGCCGTGGGTTCGAACTGGGGGGTCACTTCAATGCGGTTCAGTTACTATGACAGTCTTGGCAATGTAACCACGTTCAGATCGAAAATAAGATCTTTCAAGGTCAAATTACAGATCATGAGTTCATTCCAGTACGATGGGAAATACACCTACTCGAACTGGGAAAAATTGTTCAAACCCCGAAATCTGAGGTGAACCATGCCCGGTAAAGCTCTCATACTGCTGATTGTCGGCATAATCAGTCTCTCAACTGTTACCTTCCTGAATATCTTTCAGGCCGGCGACAGAATGGCGCAATCATCCGTTTCATCTTATAATTCCAACCAGATAAAAAACATCGCCGAAGCCGCGGTGCAAATGGCGGTAAGAAGATTGATCGTTGACACCACATGGCGGGCGGGATACTCAAATCTGAAACTGATGGGCGGTAATGTAAATCTCCGGCTGGCAGATACCGTTTTCGAGGGGAAAAATGTGGTGAAAGTTGAGGCCTTCGCCAAGGTGTTCGCGGGCTCCGAATCTGAACGGAGTTACATGGCTTCCTGTATTTATAAAAGAAATGTAGCGGTTACCATGTTTCCCACGGGGATCAAAGGCTCAATCACCACAAACAGCAATATCACCACACTCGGTGACCTCGTGGTTGATGGCAGAGATCACTCAAAGACCGGGATTCTGATCTCAGGTACAGGCAGCCAGGGTGTTTGGACAACAGGCGGTCTTGAGCAAAAAGGCTCTTCAACCATAGGTGGAACTGATGGTACCGGCACCGACTGGACTCCAACCAAACCGGGAAATGACGGTGTCATATCAACTTCGCAGGTTTATCCCGGTGGTTACCCCGGTTCTCCCGACAGTATCATGGGTGGTCCGGCAAACGGTTACCCCGAAGGTACACTTAAAACGATCGCGCAGTCAGGACTCGGTGGTAGCCAATACGTTACCAACCCCGGTAGCCTGACTTATCCGTTGCGTGGTGTGACATACGTGGAAATACCCTCCGGAAGTCCATGGAACTCGGCGAATATCACAGGTACCGGAATTCTGATAGTACACAATACGTCCCTGACCGCGGGCATATATAACATCAACACGGGAGTGTTCACCGGCATTGTTATGGCCGATGACATAGTTAGAATTCACAACACCATTATTGGCGCGGTGATAGGGCTCTCACCAAATCCACCAAGCGGAAACTGCATCGGTAACGGTACCGGCAGCATTTTGTTTTCACGTGAGGCGATCAGTGCCGCCACTAACCTGGCGAACCTGATCTCTCCCAATCTTAATTCGGTTAATCAACAGATCCTTTACTGGTTCGAATAACTGAACCTTTAAGTTAATCTATATTTTTTAATAATTTTTCTAATACATGCCCGGAAAAGCCCTTATTATACTTCTCGCGGGAGCAATAGGTCTCGCAACCATTACATACCTTAACATTATTAAAGCAGGCGACAATCTTGCCCAGTCGTCTGTCTCTACCTATAACTCCGCCCAGGTGAAGAATATTGCCGAGGCCGGGGCACAAATGGCCGTAAGAAAGATGATCGTTGATACCAGCTGGCGCGCTGGTTTCTCAAACCTCTCATTGATGGGTGGGGTGGTTAATGTAAGACTCGCGGATACAAGTTTCACGGGACAAAATGTTACGAAAGTTCAATCGATAGCGCGGGTTTCAGCCGGGTCTTCAGCGGAAAAAAGTTACACGGCTATTTGCTATTTTAAAAAATCATCCTTCTCCACCTCCCGGCCCCCCGCTATTAAAGGTGCCATTACTGCCAATGCGGCTATCACAACTCTCGGAAATCTTGAAGTGGATGGACAGAATCACGATGAAGCAGGAAATTTTGTAGCAACCGGGGGAACATTGGGCATCTGGACAACAAACACTTTTTCACAGTCCGGCGCTTCTACTGTGGGAGGAACTAACTCACTGGGTACAAATTACTCGCCATCCAAGTCGCCCCCTGCTTCAATTGTATCTACATCGCAGACTTACCCCGGGGGATTTCCCCTTTCGCCCGACACTCTCATGGGCGGACCCTCAAATGGCTACCCGGAGGGAACTCTAAAAGCAATTGCAATGTCGGGCGCGGGTGGCAGCCAATATACAACCAATCCGGCGACCCTTACCTACCCGCTACGTGGTGTAACGTATGTGGAACTGCCCAGCGGAGGACAATGGAATTCTGCCAATATCACCGGTTCCGGAATACTTGTTATTCATAACTCAGCTGTTAACGCAAGCATCAAAAATTTGAATAGTGGACCCTTCAAAGGTATCTTGTTGGCCGATGATATCATTCACGTTCACTGTCAAATAATTGGCGCGGTGGTTGCGATATCAGGCTCACCATCAAGTGGAAACTGTATTGGTAACGGATCCGGCGAAATTTACTATTCGAGCGCTACTATTTCCAATGCTGCCAATCTCGCGAATCTGAAAAGTACAAACAGTATCTCCGTGAGTCAGCAGATACTTTACTGGTTTGAGTAAAACGACCATTTAAAAGCAAAAAAGGCTGCCAGAACGACAGCCTTTTTTAATATTGGAACAGTTTATTTCGAGTTGACAGCAATTCCAACGAACGAATCTGCTTTAAGGCACGCGCCTCCGACCAAAGCGCCATCGATATCAGGCTGCCCAAGAAGTTCCTTCGCGTTGTCAGGTTTAACACTTCCGCCGTACTGGATTATCGTCTTTTCCGCTACTCCCGTATCGTATAACTTCACAAGCTCACTTCTTATGAAGGCGTGAACTTCCTGTGCCTGAGCGGGGGTGGCAACCTTTCCGGTTCCTATAGCCCAAACGGGCTCATACGCTATGATTATTGTCTCCATTTCCGCTTCAGAAATACCGGCGAGACCGTTAACTACCTGACGCTTCACTACATCGAAGGTAATGCCCGACTCCCTTTCTTCAAGGGTTTCGCCTATGCAGAAGATCGGTTTCAAACCTGAATCAAGCGCCTTTTTGATCTTTTTATTGATCAATTCATCATTCTCACCGAAAATGGTTCTTCTCTCAGAATGACCAAGAATAACATACTCACAACCCACCGATTTAAGCATCCCGGCCGAGATCTCACCCGTGAAAGCGCCACTTTCTTCATAATACATGTTCTGAGCACCCAAACCGATCTCACTCCCTTTAAGAAGCTCTTTCGCGGTTTCAAGCGAAGTGAAGGGAGGGCATACAATAAGTTTAGCGGTTATCTGATTGTTCGCCAATTCTGATTTAATACCGGAGATAAGCGCAATGGTACCATTCAGGTCATTGTTCATTTTCCAGTTTCCGGCTATTACTTTATTTCTCATTTTTCGTTCCTGGTATTTTTTTGATTTTCATCTTCAAAATTACCCATAAATAACCCTAACACAAAAACAGACATTATTCAGGTGGTAAAAGTCTTTTCCTGTTTCTTTCCCTGAGGGTCTGAAGGTCTTTCAGACTTAGCCTCCCTTCCTTGTATGCCTGTATCAGTTTTTTATCGTACTCAGCGGGATCGAGGCTGTTTTTTACCACCGGAGGCTCCTCCAGATCGTGGAACTCCTTGCTGCCGTCTTCATAAACGTACACCCTCCTCGGTTTACCCTGATTATATTCATTGAATTTATCGACCACTTTGGGCTTCCAGAAGCTGTTTTTAACTTTCCCGCCCGATCCGTCATCAAGCCAGGAGCGATTCCCTTCAGCATCAGTGTAATAAAGATAGGGTTCATCATAACCCGGTGTCTTCTTCTTCGAAGCGCGGAATTTCTCATAAAGCTTGAACACGGCCGGTGAAAGAGCGGCCAGCATCCCCTCTTTTTGCGGAAGTGGTGCCTCCCCCTGAGAAGCACCACCCGCTGAAAGTTCCCCCAAAAGACCCGCTATTTCATCCAGGTCATCCCGTTCATTTTTACGTTTCAGGAATCCCTCGCCATTGCTGCTGCCCAGACCCAGACCCCTCGCGAATCCACTGATCAGGTTTTTATAGAAGTCTTCAGCCATTCCTCCACCCCGTTTCTTCAAGAAGTTTAACTATCAGATCATCTTCTTCAGGAAACTCCGGAGCCGGTGCTACATGTGGAACCGCATTCTCCGGTCCGGAACTAACCACCCCGCTCTTCACAACAGGATCAAAATACTTCCTGATCTCCTCCATCAGCTCCATCTTTAATCTGTTGAATAATTCTTCACCGTTCACCCCATCAACACCCCGAGACTCCGAAACTTCGTGATTCTGTGTCTCCGTGACTTCGAGACTCCGTGACTCCGAAACTCCGAGACTTTGTGTCTCCGATACTTCGAGACTCCGTGACTCCGAAACTCCGAGACTTTGTGACTCTGAGACTTCGTGACTCTGCGCTTCGTTACTCATTTTCCATCCTCCGTTTTATAGTGATTATTGATTATTTCCTCCCTCTCCGAGCGGTCGAGGTTCATGTAGTTCAGCATCACCTCGATCGGCACCGAACCGGGATAAATATTGTTAAGAGTTACAAGCTGTTCCAATTTTTCCGCTTTCTCATCATTGCTGAGGGGTGCCTCGGTGACCACTATTTCGCGATCCATCATGATGAGCTCTTCGGCAGTTGGGAGACCGCCCCCTTCCCCGGCCTCCCGTTTAGCCTGCCTCGCTGCTGCCTTTACGGCTTCTTCCCCTTCATACTGAAGTGTCGCCTCGAGAAGTTTCTCCCCGAGCGAGCACTTCCACCTCCTCAGATTGTCGAGCACGAGTCCGGCGGCGAGCATCCCCTGTTTCTGTTTCGCCATTATTGCCCTCCCCGACTCGTTGCTGTAATCCGCCAACCCGTGGAAACTCCGCCCTCCGGCGAGGTCTTCGATGAAGCCCTGCATTACTGCCGCGAGCTGGAAATATTGCGGATTCACACCTGAAACCTTTAACGGGCGGAACACTTCCTCACCCGTGCGGGTCCAGATTATTCCTCCCGTCCTTTCCGCTTTTTTCAGCGCGCTCTCGGGGGTCTCGTGCTCGGCAAGAGCGTAAGCATTCCCCTGATAAACATTCTTTACATCGCGGCCAAGGCTGTAGTCGATCTGCATGAACACCCTGTCAAGAAATATCTGCGGCTCTACCAGAAGATCGGCAAGCGACCAAAACCTGTTCTCAAACTGGAACGGCCTGTAAACAGCCACCGGAATTACCGCGAGTGGGAGCTCGATAATGTCAACTATTTCACCGCCGGTCAGCAGATATTTTGTTATTCTCTCACTTTCGACGGGGATCACTTCGCTCATTGGTGGATCAAGATCACGCTCGAGATAGAGGGATGTGAACTCCCGCAAGGCTTTTTCAGCTTCATGGCGTGAAGTGTGCTTTCCACCGTAGACACCGTTTTTCAGACCGGCAATTCCTTTGTGATCGTTGAACAGAAGAAGATAATCCCGGCAGGTTGTTTTGGTGTAATGGCTGACAAGCCTCACCGTATCCTTTCCACCGCGGAGCGACGAGCCGTTCTCATCCCGGTAAAAGGAGTGGGTAAAAAGGGGGTGCCCGTAAGAAGTGATCTTGCCATACTTCCTCTCCACGCTTTCACGACGGAAGGTCTCACCCACCGCGATGAACAGCGCGTCAGTGAGGTTATAGTCCCTCGCGCTTCCATCCCAGAAGACATCAAGGTAGTCGCGCCTCTTTACCGCGGTTCTGATCTCACCCCCGGAAGCTACAGGCACCACTTCCGTGGCACCATAACAGACTGACAGTCCCGACTCAAAAACATCACTCTCTATCCTCGGCAGGTCTTCCGTCCGTTCCTTGCCACGAAGGATACCGGTGGCAACTTCGGCGTGCATGCTGTATTCGTCGGGCGCGGAAACAATTATAGAGGTGCGCGACTGCCTCTGGGTTGAGATGATATTGTTTATCTTGTGATTCATCAGGGAGATCGAGTATGGGTGTCTGTACTGCTCCCGTATAGTGTCAGCCTCCGCCGGTGTCCAGTGCGTCCCCTGCTTGTATCTCTCGTTTCTTTTCCCTCTTTTCCACGCCTCTTCAAAGATTGGCAGTGCTTCGAGGTGAAGTTCCGTTATCTCGGTGTGTGTTAGATAGTTGCCCATAATTCTCTTTTTTTAATGCAAATTTGGGCAATAACAGGGGTGCTTCTCAAGTGTGGAATTTAGCACGTGCAAGGTTTTACACGTTCACGTCAGGGCTACAAGGGGTAGTCAGCGAGTCAACCACAGGTTCTGCCATCGATCAGTGTGTTGATCGCCGAATAATCCCTGATTGGTAACTCTGCTATGGTGACTCTAAATGCTCGCCTCATTAAAAAAACCTCTTTTCTATCACTCCGGACCAACAGTGATCATATCAAGTGTACCGGTCCCCCGGACCCCCGGAGATTTACCTGCACCTGTACCCTTTTCCGGGTTCCAAGACTTGCATATATCTAAACAGAATAACCATACAGATATATTCATTTATATCACATCACTCGCCACCCCTTTCCCAAAAATTTCGTAACTTTGTAATCAGGTTTTTTAGAATCATCATCGCGGGTACCGGCACAGTTTCCTCTCCTCTTTCTGATCATGAGCCGCGCCTTCGACCATCAATCCGGAGATCAATTTATGAGTAAAAAAATAACCGTTTTCCTCCCGTATAACGGCGGAGAACACACCAAAAGAACCATCGACTCGCTTAACGCGACAGGAGTGGTCGAAAAAATATTCCTCCTCACCACCAAAGAGGATATCACACCCCTCACAGGCGCCGAAATTCTGAATGTCGACTCGATCCAGTCATCAAACGCGATCAGCAAGATGGTAGGCTCAGCGACTACTTCCCACTTCGCTTACATCAAACAGGATACGATCATCGAACCGGGTCAGTTCGGCTTTGAAAGAATGCTCTATGTTGCGGACGCAACTTCGGCAGCCATGGTTTACTCCGATTATTATGAAATTAAAGAGGAAGTGTCGGCTCCACATCCTGTGATCGACTATCAGGCAGGCAGCCTCCGTGACGATTTTAATTTTGGCTACCTTATGCTTTTTGATACCGCGATAGCCAAAAAAGCAGTTGAAGATACAAGTGACGAGAATTTCTCATTCGCGGGAGTTTACAGCCTCCGCCTCGCGGTTTCCCGCTTTGGCGAACTCGTAAGGGTTGGTGAATATCTCTATTCTTCCATCGAGTTCGATACCCGCAGATCGGGTGAAAAACTTTTTGATTATGTAGACCCACGCAACCGTGGCGTTCAGATCGAAATGGAGGCGGCATGCACCAATCACTTGAAGAAGATCGGCGCTTTCCTCTCACCGGAAAACTTCAAAGGTATCGATTTTACCAAAACAGATTTTGAATTCACCGCCTCGGTGATAATACCGGTAAGAAACCGCGTTACAACTGTTGCCGATGCTATTGGCTCTGTTCTCAATCAGAAAACCGACTTTCCGTTCAACCTGATAGTTGTAGATAACCACTCAACCGACGGTACTACTGAAAAGATAAGGGAGTTCGCTTCAGATCCGCGCTTGATACACGTGATCCCCGAAAGAAAAGACCTCGGAATTGGCGGTTGCTGGAACCTCGGTGTACATAATGAAAAATGCGGTATGTTCGCCGTTCAGCTCGACAGCGATGACCTTTACAACAATGAAAACACCCTTCAAACCGTGGTTGACACCTTCAAAAAAGAGAAGTGCGCCATGGTTATCGGTACATACCAGATGACAAACTTCAAGCTTGAAGAGATCCCTCCCGGAATCATCGATCACAAGGAATGGACGGATGATAACGGGCCCAATAACGCCCTCAGAATAAATGGACTCGGTGCCCCACGCGCTTTCTACACCCCCGTGCTTCGCGAAATAAAGATCCCCAACGTCTCATACGGTGAAGATTACGGAGTCGGTCTCGCTATTTCACGGCAGTATAGAATTGGCAGGATCTACCACCCTGTCTATCTTTGCAGAAGATGGGAAGGCAATTCCGACTCAGCCCTGTCCGTTCAGCAGGTAAACGCGCATAACTGGTACAAGGATAAACTCCGTACATTTGAGTTGAAAGCGAGACTTAAAAAATAGGTTTCGGTGGTGAGTAGTGAGTGGCGAGTAGCGAGTGGTGAGTAGCGAGTAGCGAGTAGCGAGAGACCTCACTACTCATAGCTAATAACTCACTACTCACTACTCTTAACTCACTACTGATAACTCACTACTGACCATGAAAAGATCAATCCTCTCCGTACCCGGGCACATCGCCAAAATGCACATTAAAGCTGCTTCATCAGCCTCCGATGTGGTGATGCTCGACCTTGAAGACAGCGTTCCACTCTCTGAAAAGGAAACCGCGAGACAAATTGTTGTCAACTCGGTTAACTCCCTGGACTGGGGGAACAAACTCATCTCATTAAGGATAAACCAACCGGGCAACCGCTTCGCTTACAAAGATATAATTGAGATAATTCCGGAGTGCGGAGGGAAAATTAGCTCTATAGTAATCCCCAAGGTTTTTTCCCCGACCGATATCCACTTCGTTGAGAAGCTACTCGAATCCCTCGAAGATGAACATGGGATCACCACAAAAATCGCGCTCGAACCCTCGATCGAAGACCCTCAAGGGCTTGAGAATGTCTCAGCAATTGCCGGGGCCTCCAGCCGGAATATTTCACTTGTTTTTGGGATAGCCGATTTCTCTTCCGCGATCGGCGCGAAACTTTATTCGATTTCGGGGCACGGCGAAAATGAGGATTTCTACCCCGGACACAGGTGGCACTATGTGCTTTCAAGAATGGTTGTTGCCGCGAAAGCCCTGAATCTGATGGTTATCGACGCGCCATACGGCAATTTTAAGGATCCGGAAGGTCTAAGAAAAAGCGCGAATCTGGCGGCTGCCTTGGGCGTGGATGGGAAGTGGGCTATTCACCCTGATCAGATAGAGATAATTAATGAGGTTTTCTCCCCCTCTCCGGAGGAGATAGAAAGGGCACTGCGGGTTGTTCAGGCTCACGAAAAAGCACTCGCTATAGGTAAAGCCGCCGTGGAACTTGATGGCAGAATGATCGACTCTGCAACCATCCGCCTCGCCCGCACCACCCTGCAAAAGGTTAACATAAAGGACGCGGATTCACGCTGATAAGACAGGGTTTCGCGGAGGGAATTATAAATATTTTCCGCGTTTATCCGCTACATCCGTGTGTATCCGCGTCCTAAAAAACTATTCTATTACCTCAAAGATCGATTCGAGAGGGAGTTTCTCCCTCGCCGGGAGCATCTCAAGAGGTCTTCCGACCGCCACACAGGCAGCAAGCCGGTATGGCTCCTTAACACCAAGAAGTGGTTCCAGTTCTTCCCTCGCGACAAGCAGTCCGGTAAGCCAGCAGCAGCCGTAACCCATTCCGGTGGCGGCAAGCATGATATTTTCGATCGAGGCACCGATACTCTGAATGTCAGGGTAGTTTCGCATCTTGTTCATTTCTTCGTGGGTCAGCCCTGAAGCCTCCAGAATCGTATCAACAACAGCGTCGTAGGGGCGCATCTGAACAGCTATAACAGCGGGTGCATCTGTAAACACGGTGGAAAAATGGGAAACCGTGGTTTTTATCTTTTCACCTTTTTTGTCGGTACCTGAATTAAGCAGATCAGCTATCTTCTGGTTTACGATGTCCGACATTTTCGTTATCACTTCCTGATTCGTAACCGCGGTGAACTTCCAAAGCTGCGCGTTGTTTATGCTTGGGGCAAGCCCGGCCAGCCGCACCATTTCTCTAATATCATCAAGGGGTATTCTTTCAGGTCTGAAGTGTCTTACACTCCGGCGTCTTTCTATTGCTTCTCTGATATCCATAATTTTCTCAAATTGTTTGATCAAACATAAACATATTTCACCTCCTCTAAAAATGAACGGTTCGCTTTTTTATGGTGGTGATTTCTAAATTCTTTCATCCCTCAAATAGTTCTGGGAAGGCTGAATTATTCGTTTTTGCTGATCATTTAATTTTTCATTAATTTGCGGGCAATTTCGAATTTCATACGGACCGGAGATCAATAATGAAAGCCAATTCTTACGAGGAAATGTTGCTTGTTGCAATTGAAGAAGCAAAAACGGGACTCTCAGAAGGGGGTATCCCAATAGGCGGCGCTATCTTTGACCTGGAGGGAAACCTTGTCAGCCGCGGGCACAACCGCCGGATTCAGGAGGATGACCCCTCGATACACGGGGAAACCGATGCCTTCAGAAAGGCCGGAAGACAGCGGACCTACCGCGATAAAATCCTGGTTACCACCCTCGCCCCTTGCTGGTATTGCTCCGGACTCGCGCGACAGTTCAACTTCAACAAAGTGGTGGTGGGTGAATCCGTCAATTTCGACGGAGGCGTGAAGTGGCTCCGTGAAGCTGGAATCGAAGTGATCGATTTGAACTCGCGGGAGTGCATCGATATGCTTAAAGACTATATCACCCGCAACCCCGGGGTCTGGAACGAGGATATTGGGGAAGAGTAGTAGTGAGTGGTGAGTTGTGAGTGGTGATCCGCCGCGGCTGAATTGGCTGTTAGCGATGAGTTATTAGCTGACCTGACTTTTCAGACGGTCGAAGCGGTTGAGGTATGAGTTTATGTAAAGGGCTTTTACTTCTTCAGAGAGGAATGATCTTTTCACCAGATCGATCACATTTTCTTGACTTGAAAGAAATCCCTGATATAGCTGTATGGCTCTTTTTTCACTTATTCCGCACCTTGTGGCAAAGACGAGAAAATCTTCTTCTGTGTGCTTGCTTCCTGCGCGGTAGCTCTCAGTCATATATTCATCTTTAAAGAGTTCAAGAGCCATGTCACTCTCCCCCGGGATGTGGATCCCGGATTTCAGACATGACGGGCATCTGTCAGGCAACATTTTTCTTCACCGTTATCGCGCCAATTGTGTCTTCTCCCGCCGTTTCGAGCAACCGTTTGAAATGATCTTTTTCATCAATCTTCAACAAACGGCACTGAAGCTTTTTCAGCTCACCCTCTGCGAGTAAACCATAAAAGAAGGGAAAAAGTATGTCTGACTCAAACTTTTTTAACCTCTTGGGTAGAGTTATACTTATAGAAGGCATTGATGGATCGGTGAGATACTTTTCATCATACTCAAAAAAGAATCTCCCCTCCACTTTTCTGAGTGTGCCGGCGAAATGGTCGCGGAAATAAACATAACCTGTCTGCTCACTCATGCTGTTTAACCTCAATTCTGATCTCAAGCCCAAGGGTTTCGCATAGCTTCTCAAGAACATCGAAAGTGGGGTTTGCTCTCCCTGCCTCTATCTCGACCAGGTTGCGCAGGCTGACCCCGCTAATACCCGCGAGGTCACTCTGGGTCACCTTCAGATGCTTTCTGAATTCACGGATCTTTTGACCGGCTTCTTTCTTGTTCATATCAATTGTGCACGATAATGCATTATTACTGTTTTCATGGCGCAAATATAGTAAAATTTCACCTAATTATGCAATAGATTGCATTTATACCTTTCGGTGAATTGGAGTAATGTAGCATAAAAAAGAAGAGGCTACCCGGTTAAGGCAGCCTCAGGCGGTTAGGTCATGAAGGTATTGAGAAAAGCTCTTATGCTGTCTTCAGAAAATTTCCGTCTTTGTCGAAAAGAAGTTTAACGGTTGCTTTCTTCTTCGACAACTTGGTTTCGAAGGTTACAGTACCTTTTTGATCAGTCATCTTGATAGCCTCGATCTTCTTGTAGTCTTTGTAGTGTCCGGCTATGTATGAGTCCACTGTTTTTGGCAACTCGGCGAAGGTTATTTCAACTTCCGTTTCGAGTACTGCCCCGTCTCCGGCGAAATCAACTGTGATAGCCTTGCCGTTCTCTTTGAACTTTGCTTCAAACTCTGACTTGCCGTGCTTCTTCCACTCGACCGTCTTTACCGCGGGATAATGTTTATTGAACGATGCGGTTACTTCCTTGGGCACTTTTACACCTTGTGCAAAGACCATCGTTGTTGTTAACAGAATAACCGCGGCAAATTTCATCAGTCTCATTTTGAACCTCTGTTTATTTGTTGGAAAAAAAATTAAACACGGTTCAAACTTAAAAGGCGATTCTGAAGAGATTCTGAAGACGGTTTTTATTTCCCGGAGAAATCGACGGTTATTTTGTACATGCTGCCGTCATAACTGTTAGTTACCCGGAAACCATAAAGATCACACACTTTTCTTACTATTGTCAGCCCTAACCCGATCGAATCTTTCGAAGATGGGTCCCGGTAAAAAACGGTAAAGAACTTTTCCGGGTCGTCTTTTACCGGTTTGCAACTGTTGATAACCTCAAGCACCCGACCATTGAGCACCACTTCGATAACACCTTCCGGGATGTTGTGGACGATGGCATTTTTTATCAGATTCTGAACGATGATCTCAAGTAGATTTTCATTCATCTCGATTTCTTCAACGTGATCGACCCGGGTGTTGATGGTGATACCTCGTAAGGCCGCATGCTCACTGTTGTTACCGGTCACTCTGTTCACCACAGATTCAATTGAAATTCTCTGTTTTTCGAAAAGATCGCCGTTCTCAAGTTTGTTCAGCAGAAGTATCGCCCGGTTTATCCTCCCTGCTTTGTTCAGATTCTCAATGATCACCTGATATTTAGACCGGGTATCTTCATCGATATCCGCTTTCTGAACCAGCAATTCCACTTTCGATCTGATCACGGCGAGAGGGGTTTGCATTTCATGATTCACTTCTGCTGTGAATTCCTTTAATCTCATGTACTCGCCTACTGCCTTCTCGGAAAGAAATGTCACCGACCGGTTCAGCGCGTCAAATTCGGCGATCTCTGATCGCTCATATTCTATCCTTCTCTCACTCTGTAATGAGAACGATCCGAGCTTCCGCAATGTGTTGAAAAAATCCCTGAAGATCTTTCCCGATAAAAAGTAATTGACCAGAAAGAACGCCAGAAAGGCTCCAAATATTGCCACCACTGCCAAAAGTTGAAGATCCTGAAGCATATCCTGCTTTTCAGCCATCGACACTCGCGCGTCGATCCTGTAAGTTTTTTGGTCGATCCTGACGAATGAAGTCATTTGCCTGTAGGGTTCTGGCTCATCCCACCCCTGAACCATAATGTTCACATCACTGAAATCCGTGACGTCTTTCCCTCTTATGGATGGTGTCACTTCCACAAATGGCGGGAAATCGACCGGATTCCCCTGCCTGAGCTCCTGCTCTGCTTTCCTGGTGATGTTCATCAATTGGGCGTCAACTTCGTGCTGAATTGCATTCCCGGTCAGAAGTGTTATAACAAAAGATGTAACGAGAAAGAAAACAAGTGAGGTGAGAAGGAAATAGAGTGATATCTTTTTTGTAAGTTTCATGACAAACTGAACCTGTAACCCACGCCATAAACCGATGAAATGTAGTCGGCCGCGCCCGCTTCTTTCAGTTTCTTACGTAGATTTTTGATGTGAGTGTAGACAAAATCAAAATTGTCGAACGCGCTTGAATCATCACCCCAGACGTGTTCGACTATCGCTTCCTTGATCAAAACCTTCTCCTGATTACCCACAAAAAAAAGAAGGATATCATACTCACGCCGGGTAAGATCAAGCACCTTCCCTGACACACTCACCTCCCTGCCGGTAAGATCGATGGTTATCTCATTCAGAATCAACTGGTTGCTGCCTGAAAATTTCCTCCGTCTGATCACCGATCTGATCCTCGCGGCCAGTTCCGCCAGGTGGAACGGCTTGGTGAGGTAGTCATCCGCCCCCAGATCAAGCCCGGAGAGCTTGTCATCCAGCGTGTCCCTTGCCGTTATTATAATTATGCCGCACTCCGGTTGTTGTTTCTTGATCTCTTTAACAAGATCAAATCCGGTGCCGCCCGGCAGCATCAGATCAACGATCGCGCAGTCGTACCCGTACATCCCCGACATGTAAACAGCATCGTCAAAGTCATAAGAAGCATCGATCAGATAGTTCTCGCTCCCGAGATATTCACGGATCGACTTCGACAGCTCCTGTTCATCTTCTATTAACAGAAGTTTCATCTTTGCTGGTCTTTGATTGTTCCAAAAGTAAACCGCAAATTAGACGGATGAAATTAACCGAAGTTGTGAACATTATTAAAAGTCCCGTGGCGAGCATCGATTTTTCTACTTGACTTGAATACAAAATATCATATATTTGCACACTGAATGTAAGCGCTTACATGATGAAAAATGTAAGCGCTTACATAGAAGTTTTAATTAACTAAACTTACTGGAGACACCATGAAAAAAGTTACTTTTTTCGCGCTTTTTTTCGCCTTTTTGGCAGGAACCACCTTCCCGCAGTTCGTGAACGGACCGGCTGCCGAAGGGGTGCTCGGTCAGCTTGATTACATCTCGCTTACAAGTGGAACCGCGATCAATAAATTCAATGGTCCGAACGGCGTGTTTTTTGACAACAGAACCGGCAAGATCTGGGTTGCCGACAGAGGTAATCACAGGGTTCTCAGGTTCTCCACAACAAACGCTTATATTAATGGAGCCGACGCTGAACTTGTTATTGGGCAGCCCGACTTCGTAACCAACACTTCCGGCCTCACAGCCACTAAAATGAACAACCCGATCTGTGCCATCGTTGACGGAAACGGGACCCTCTGGGTTAGCGAGTACGGAAACAACCGCGTTACCAGATGGGACAACGCAGACAATCTGGTGAACGGCGATACCGCGGATGGGGTGCTCGGTCAGCCTGACTTTGTAACCAACTCAGCCGCTACCTCACAAAACAAATTCAGCGGACCCGCGGGAATCTTTATAGAGGCCAATGGCACTCTTTGGGTCAGCAACTTCAATATTCACAGGGTTCTCCGGTTCCAGAACGCGGCTTCACTTCCAAATGGCGCCAATGCCGACCTGGTTCTTGGTCAGCCCGATTTCGTGACCGGAACTTCAGGTCTCTCTTCCACCAAAATGAATAATGCCAACGGTGTCTATGTTGACAATCTGGGAAACCTATGGATAAGTGAGTACACAAACAGACGTGTTCTAAAATTTAATAATGCTGCCACCCTGGTCAGTGGCGATACAGCCGACGGTGTGCTTGGTCAGCCTGATTTTGTTACCAACACAGCCAACACCACACAGGCCGGCTCAGGGAGCGTTAGATGGGTAACCGGCGACCTCCTCGGCAATCTCTATCTTGTTCAGGAAACCAACAACCGTATCTCTGTTTTCCTCCAGGCCGCAACCCTCGCCAATGGCGCGAATGCAGACTATGTAATTGGTCAGCCGGACTTTGTTACCGGAACGGGGCTGAACCCTCCCACCCAGAACTCCCTCAGAACCCCGAGAGGTGCAGCAGTTGATCACATAAATAAAAAACTTTGGGTGACCGACTGGGCAAACAATCGCGTATTGAGATATGACATATCAACCCTCGTTCCTGTAGAACTTACATCTTTCTCGGCTTCGTTCACTGCCTCCGGTATTGAACTTAAATGGTCAACCGCCACTGAAACCAACAATTTCGGCTTCGCCATTGAAAGAAGAAGTGAGAACTCCGGTTTCGCGGAGATCGGATTCGTTAAAGGCAATGGAACCTCGACTACAGTGAATACATACTCCTTCGTCGACTCCAAACCTTTGGATGGCGCGGTTTATTACAGATTAAAACAGACAGACCTCGATGGTTCGGTAAATTACTCTAACGAGATCATGGCTGATAATTCAGGGATGGTATCAGACTTCCGGTTAATCGGAAATTATCCCAACCCTTTCAACCCTTCAACCACCATCTCCTTCTCCACCCGTGAAAAAATCAATGCCCGGGTTACCGTTCGTGACATTCTTGGTAGTGAAGTGGCTGAACTTTTCAATGGTATTGCTGCCCCCGGCATCAACCGTATTCAGTGGAACGGCACCAATTCCACCGGTCAGATCGTCAACTCCGGTGTTTATTTCTACACAATAGAAACAAACAACAAGATTTTCACCGGTAAAATGATCCTGAACAAGTAGGCATGGTCATGTTGAAATCGTTAAAACTTTTGCTTGTAATTTTCCTGTTCGCCTGCACCTTAAAAATGCAGGCACAGGATTACCTGTTCTTTACCGACAGCGACATCCCCAACTATTATGACCCCAGTTATCTGCAAGTAACCGCTCCGAGTGAACTTCTTATGGTTAACAGCGTGAAGTTCCCTGTGGTGACAGATACATTTTATACCGGTACAAACGGGTTAAAACTTCAGTACAGATCCGTTTCCGGTGGCGATTGGGTGGCCGCGGTGGCTGCTCCCGGCTGGCCAGGCAGGGATGCCACGCTGAAAGATTCGATTGTTTTCATGGTTTATTCAAAGACAGCCTTGAGCGCATCTGATCTCCCGAAGATTTTCGTTGAAGACCTTTCAAACCAAAGGTCGACGAAGATCCCGCTTTCAATCTATAATCCGCAGGGTATTCCCGCGGGACAGTGGACAAAGCTTTGGGCACCTCTGGATACATTAAAAAGGAATCCCGGGGGATGCGACCTTACCAGAGTCAAGACAATATTCTTCGGTCAGTCAGTTGCAGATGGTATTGCCCGGACGCTCTTCATTGATAATGTTAAAATGTCGGGGGGCGCGTCGATATATGATTACAACTATATCGTCGTGCTCGGTTCATCCACCTCCGCAGGAACGGGCGCAAATCCACCTGACAGCGCTTACGTTAACCGGCTAAGGGCTCATATCGCGGGAGTTGATACAACCTACAAGGTTCTGAATCTCGCCGTTGGAGGGTTTACTTCGTATCATGTGATGCCTACAAGCTTCGTACCTCCGGGAGGTAGACCAACCCCGAGGGCTACAAACAACATCACCTATGCTCTTGAGTATAACCCGAAAGCGATTTTCATTAACCTGCCTTCAAATGATGCCGCGAGCAGCTATACGATCGCTGAACAGATCGCTAATTTCGATACCCTTGTGGCGGTTGCCAACAGAAACAATGTAAAACTCTGGATCACGACCACACAACCCAGAAATCTTTCAAGCCAGCCACAGCTTGATCTTCTGACGGGTATGAGAGACTCGATCTTCACACGGTACGCACAGTACGCCGTCGATTTTTGGACAACCCTGGCTCAACCGAATGGTTTTATTGTTCAAGCTTACAACTCCGGCGACGGTATCCATCTTAATAACGCGGGCCACAGAATAATTTACCAGCGTGCTATTGAAGTTATACTCCCCATGCTCGTACCTGTTGAACTGATAAGTTTTATCGGGTCACGCTCAGGGGCGGATGTGCAGCTTCAGTGGATCACGGGTACAGAGGCAAACAACTATGGATTTGAGATCCAGAGAAGTCAGGACAGGAAAAACATTGAGACCATTGGCTTTGTTGAAGGCTCGGGTACCACCACATCCCCGACCAGTTACAGCTATACCGATGGTTCAGCACAAAAAGAACTGAACTGGTTTTACCGGCTGAAGCAGATTAACTTCGATGGAACATCTTCATTTTCAGGATGGACGGAAGTGGAGGCTGAACTGCCCACAGGGTTTTTTCTTTTTCAGAATTATCCCAACCCCTTTAACCCCTCAACCACGGTCTCCTTTACCCTGCCAAAAGCGATGAAAGCAGAGCTTAAACTCTATGACATCACGGGCAGGGAAATTGAAGAGATATTTTCAGGTGAACTCGGACAGGGATTTCACAAAATGAATCTCGACGGCTCAAGGTTACCATCGGGTGTTTACACCTGCCGGCTGGTTGCCGGTGAACATTCCGCGTCGATCAAACTTACACTCTTGAAGTAATCAAGGTTACACAAAAGCACCCCGGAGACCGGTATTTACCTGCCGGTCTCTTTAATTTTAAACTGTTTTACCGGATAAAGATGACTCCCTGATCCTTAATTCCGGTTCAATTACCACTCCCGATGGAAAACCGGAGACCTGTTTTTCTTCTATTTGCTTTATCAGCATTTCAAAAGCCAGCTGACCGAACTTCTGAGTATTCAGGTAAACCGAACTTAAAGAAGGTCTTGTCATCTGGGCAAACTCAATATCATCGAAACCGCAAATAGCCATCTCCTCAGGTACCTTAATCCCGTTTCTGTGCATCCAGTTTAGTGCACCGAGTGCCATGGCATCATTGGATGAAAAGATCGCGGTAATATCCTTCCTTCTCTTGTAAAGTCCTTCAACGGCGTGATATCCGGATATCTGTCGGAACGTTCCGTTTATTATCTCAATATTCTCATCCGGTATTCCGGCTGAATTGGTGGCTCCAAGAAATCCCTCAGCCCTCTCTTCAGCATCGATGTTCCCCTCTTCACCCTTAATGTGAACAATTTTCCTGTGACCCATTTCTATCAGGTGGCGCGTTGCCATTACCGCCCCTGAGAGGTTATCGAGCACGAGATCCACATGCTCACGGTACCGGATGAACCTGCTAAGCAATACAACCGGTAATCTCGGGAATCGCCTTGCCATCTCTTCCTTCAACCCTTCGGTGTGGTACATCAGTATAAGACCATCCATCTTGGTGCTTAGCTTCTTGATCGTGTGAAAAAGCTCTTCACGTGATCCCTTCTGCCCCGCAACCACGATATCATAGCCTTTCCCTTCGGCAAGTTCCTGGATCGTATACATAAGGTCGGAGAAGAAATTTCCGTAAAGTACGGGCAATACTATCCCAATACTCTCATGTTTGCCACCACTTAGACCCCTCGCGGAAGCACTGGGCGAAAAGCTCAACCGCTTTGCCACTTCGAGCACATGCCTGATGGTCTTTTCAGTTACGTGAGGACTTTTATTAAACACACGGGAAACCGTGGCTATGGAAACTTTAGCCACCCGCGCGACATCATAGATTGTAGGCTCTTTTTCGGGGCTCATTTCAACCTTTTTCTCATATCGTTTTCAATTTAATAATTTCCGGGGTTTTTACGGATATAAAATGAACCCTTTCCTCTTTTTCTTTATCAAACCATGTAGTAAGTTTAACTTTACTCCAAAAATCTTTTATAGGAAAGGATACAACATAATGGAGAACATACAGACAAGAATGCCCCTTTTGGGGGAAAGAATGCCGGACCTTAAAGTTCAGACCACACACGGGATGAAAAATATTCCGGGTGATTATGCCGGAAAATGGTTCGTCCTATTCAGCCACCCGGGTGATTTTACCCCGGTCTGCACTACCGAATTCGTTGCTTTTGCCAACCGCGCGGAAGAATTCAAAAAATTAAACACTGAACTTATCGGGCTTTCTATCGACCAGGTTTTCTCTCATATCAAGTGGGTTGAATGGATCGGTGAAAAACTGAATGTGAACATCCCCTTCCCGGTTATCGCCGATGACATGGGAAATGTCGCCAAAACGCTCGGAATGATCCACCCTGGGAAGGGAACAAACACCGTTCGCGCGGTATTTGTGGTCGACCCCAATGGTATCATGCGCCTGATGATCTACTACCCTCAGGAAATTGGCCGTCAGGTGGATGAAGTGCTCAGAGCAATTAAAGCTCTCCAGATCGCTGATTCACATAAAGTTGCCATGCCCGAAAACTGGCCAAACAATGAGATACTTAAAGACAAAGTGATCATCCCGCCGCCAAAAGACATGGAAGGCGTGGAGGAAAGAAAACAATACGAAGGACCCGACTGGTGGTTCAAGTATAAGTCACTGAATTAATAATTCCCTGCCCTTGGGGGGGTCTTCGCTTTTCACTTCCGTGAAAGTGTGGGATCCCCCGGGTTTTACCCCCAAAAACCTCACACAATCCGGCATCCCACTCAATTTTTTCTTGATTTATTGATTTTTTTTAATTTATTCGCATATTCAATTTTAAAATTGCAGAATCAGATGCCCGATATAATTACACAAGAAACCCTGAAATATCTCGCCTCGATCCGTCGTGACACTTCCCCCCTGATCAGAGCGATGGAGGAGAACGCCGCTACCGGGTATATCCCGATCCTCGACAAGGATTCAGCCTCACTGCTCGAGATTCTTGTACGAACTTCCCGCGCGAAAACCGTACTCGAAATAGGGACTGCCATCGGCTATTCTACCATCAGGATCGCGGCAGCGATTCCGGAGAATGGAACAGTCTATACGATCGAGAAATCGACCGACATGATTC
>JAEYUD010000239.1 GCA_023433685.1 Bacteroidota bacterium | reverse complement strand
AGTTCACAGTTCACAGTTCACACTTCGCAAGAACTATCTTCCTATCGCTGCAGAAATCAGTCTTATTTGGTGCATTAATTTCGTAAACTGTTCTGGTAAAAGGGCTTGTGGTCCATCTGACAGGGCTTTGTGCGGATCGTGGTGAACCTCGATGATGAGACCGTCGGCACCGGCGGCAACGGCGGCACGGGCAACGGGAGTAACCATATCGCGGAAACCGGTTGCGTGTGATGGATCGGCGATGACGGGAAGATGACTCTTTTGCTTGATTACGGGGATGGCGGAAACATCAAATGTATTACGGGTTGACTGTTCAAAAGTTCTGATGCCTCTCTCGCAGAGGATGACATTGCTGTTACCTCCGGCGAGGATGTACTCAGCCGACATTAACAGCTCATCGATGGTAGCAGAGAAACCCCTTTTGAGAAGAACGGATTTGTCGAGCTTCCCGAGTTCTTTAAGAAGGGGGTAATTGTACATGTTCCGGGCACCCACCTGAAAAATGTCGGTATACTTCCCGATCATGTCAATAAGTGTGAGGTCGAGTATCTCGGTGGCCACTTTCAGTCCATTGGAATCGGCCGCGTCACGGATGTACTTAAGCCCTTCCTCACCGAGACCTTGAAATGAGTAAGGTGAAGTTCTTGGCTTGTAGGCACCACCTCTGAGTATCCTGGCGCCTGCTTTTGCCACGAAACTTGCAACGGTGTGGATCTGCTCTTCATTTTCAACAGCGCACGGTCCGGCAAACACGGTAATTTCATCCCCACCTATCGCTACATCTCCCACATGAATAACAGTATTCGCGGCTTTGAACTCTCTTCCGGCGAACACATAAGGCTCCGAGACACTCAACACCTTTGCAACACCTTCAAGCATGCTGATCTCTTTAAGATCACTCTCCGGTTTTACGCCGCCAATTCCTATAATCCTCCTCTCAGAGCTTTCAGATTTCTGAACAGAGTAACCCATCTCGATAATCCGGTCAATTATTCTGTCGATCTCCGCTTGAGCGGCATTTTTTTCAAAAACTACAACCAATTTGATATCTCCGGTATTCTAAAAGGTGGCTGACACGGTTATTTCTTCTGTACCGCGCTCAGTTTTTCTTTCAGGTCGGCGTTATCAGGGTAAAGCGCCACGAGTTCCTGAAGCATTTTTACGAGTTTGTCCATCTGCGCGGTCTTTATGTAATAGTCGAGCAGCATGTCATAAGGGTTTGCCGCGTCATAGTAAGAGAAGGGCTCTGCCTTCACCTGGTTGAGCGCGAGCTTTTCTGCTATAACACCGAGACGGTTAAAATCGTGCATTTCGCCAGTTCTTTCATATAGAAGTGCAGCCCTGTAAACGGTTGAATAATTTCTGATCAAATCACCCGGTTTGAGGTTCATATCGAAGTAGATCATAACCCTTTTCGCCTGCGCCTTGTTGTCCATGAGAAGGTATGAATCGGCAAGATCGAAGTAGAGGCTCGAGTAATTGTCGATCAAGGCGTAAAGTGAGCGGTCGAGCACCACTTCATCTGTATTGATCGAGCTGAAATCGTAAGGCATGCCGAAATTCGCGGTCTCATCGAAATAATCTGGTGGAGGGCTAAGCAACACTTCTATCAACTCGGTATTAGTACCCTCATTCCTGTGCATGGTGTAGTGAGGAAGCAGACGGGAGGCGAGGCCCTCGGCACGGAGAAACGTTGAAAACGCGGTTCTGACCCTCCCCTGGCATGTAAGGGTGAAGGTTATGTCGCGGAGCCACTTCGTTTTATTGATGATATCAAGCATCACCTGTTCGGAAGGTGAAACTTCAAAAGTGGAGGTGTCGGGTCTCTCCGCCGGTTTTGGGGGAAAAGTGTACTCAAGTTTTGGGAAGCGTTCACTTACATCAACGTTGTATTTATCAAGCACCGAAACGGGTATTTCGAGGGTTCGTTTTTTAGGTTTCATGATCTCCGGACGAAGCGCTGCCACATCTTCATCGTCCATATCCATGCCAATGTTATACATCCCCATTATGTATTTCGATCTGACTAATTTTACATACGCGGGTGAATTCAAAAAACCGGCGTGAAGCAGTGTGACATCTTTCCGCATCCCGTCCATTAATTGCAGGTAGTAAACGAGAAAGGTCTCAAGTTCATCATCTGAAAACACGATCGCGTTCTGAGGTACTGAGCGGAGGAGGTTCTCACCATAATCAAAATATGTGGAAGAGATAACGCCGTTCTTCATTATCTGACGGAAACAGATCTTCGCGGAATCTGGCTTGTCATTCAGGATATAAGAAAGGGCGGCCGTGCCCCAAATCGAAATTATCTTTGAGTAGGCACTAAGGTGCCACGACTCCCCCTTGTACTCCGGGGTAAGCCTGATCGATGTGAGGAAGTGGTCAACTGCCTTTCGCAGGTAACCCATATCGAGCGTCTGAAGGTATTCCATTGTCGGCATCGACATTCTATCGTAAGCATACCCGAGGAAATAATGAGCTTCGGAATTCAGAGAGTCCGACTTTATATACTCTTCAAGAAGTGTCGCCGCCTCCTGATAAAGTTCTGTCTGTACAGTGTCACTCGTCTCTGCCCTCCTGAAGATATCCTTTCCCCTCTCAAGAAGATCCTGCCCGAAAACAGCGGGTGCAATTGCTAATATTATAATAGGAAGATAACGCAATTCTTTTGCCGGAAAAATTTTTAAGTGCAAAAGAAAGATAATGAATTAAAGATGAGTTGTTAGCTATTTGAAGTGTGAACTGTGAACTGTGAACTGTGAACTGTGAAGTGTTAAGTCCGTTACCTGTATTCAGTAGTGAGTGACGGGTAGTGAGTAGCGAGGTTGCCCGCTTGTGGCTGTGCCATTGCCCGTTTTCAGTAGCGAGTGGTGAGTGGCGAGTAGCGAGGTTCGTTATGCGTTGCCCGTTACCCGTTGCCCGCTTGTGGCTGTGCCATTACCCGT
>JAEYUD010000225.1 GCA_023433685.1 Bacteroidota bacterium | reverse complement strand
TTTCTATTCCGACCCCGGCAGTTTCTCATCGCCGGACGCTTTACTTGCGTTGTTAGGGTTCGTGCTACAATTCTACTGGAATTTAAGCGGCTTATTTGATATCGGGAGGGGAGTATCGCTGTTATTTGGAGTGGAGTTACCGGAGAATTTTCAGAATCCTTTCACAGCTTCAGGGATTGGTGATTTTTTCCGCAGATTCAATCTTACACTAACTCAGTGGGCTAAAAGGTATATAACAGCACCACTGAAAGTCAAGGAAGACCACCAAAGTGTTGTTTATCTATTCATTGCGGCACTATTTGGTGGGTTATGGTACGGAACAGGCTGGAATGCTTTGATACTTGGGGCACTGTCAGGTGGCCTTCTTGTTGCAGCCCGGGGAATAAGCGGTGGTAAACAGTCAGATGGAAAGAGCTTCAGTCATTTCGCCGGAATTTTTGCTACAGTCGCTTTGGTATCATTACTGCTTGTATTTCTGCGTTCGGAGAATCCCGGTACAGCGTTTAACGTGCTGGGCACATTGTTCAGTTTTAATTTCCAGGGAAGCACTGTTGATCCGCTGCTTCTAACGGTTATCATTTGGGGCTTCGCTATTCAGTTCGTCCCTTGGAATATCAGTGAAACGATTGTCCGGAAGCTGTCATGGCTTCATCCGCTGACGCAGGCGGTAATAATTGGTTCCGCGATCGTTTTGACAAGCAGTCTTGCTATTGGTAATTTTCCTGATTTTAATCATTTTGCATTTTAAGAGCTTTAATTGAAAAGAGCCAAAGAATACAAACCCGGTACCGTGCTTAATATTATGATCGTGGTTGCCGTTTTCCTCTTCTTTCTGAATTCTCAGAAAGTAATGAATTGGATACAACGGATGGATGAGGGAAGTGGAGCCCGCCAAACCCTTGAAGCCGTTTATGAGCCTGTATACGCGGTTTGCAAGATAGTGCCATGGACGAATCTGAATTCATCGCTTGGTGGTGGTTTTCGTGAGTTCGCGGGAATCGGCTACAGGGAAGTTTTCGATAATGACCCTGTGAAAGATCTTTCAGCGAAGGAGTACCCCTGGCTTGAGCAGCTCGTTGAAAAGAGCGACAAAATACTCGTTGCAAGTGTTGACTCGCAGGCGACACTTCCCAAAGAGGAAGAGATAAATATTGATCCCGGGGCGATACTTCAGATACTTTTGATCGGTGACTCGATGCTGAACGTGGGACTGGGGGACGTACTGAAGAAGAAGTTCAATGAAGCCGGGGGGGTGGAAGTTACGATGTTCGGAAAGAACTCGACCGGGCTTGTCAGGCAGGATTATTTTGACTGGTTCAAAAAACTTGACGATCTTTGCAAAGGAAAAAAATTCCATCTTATCGTTATAATGATCGGCGCGAACGACGGACAGGGTATCCGGATTGACGGTAAGGACATTATGTACGGAAGTGATGCCTGGACTGATGTTTACCGGGGCAAAGTCAACAGTTTTGCCTCAAAAATGGCAAATTACTCTACAAAATTTTACTGGATAGGCATGCCGCCGATGCTTTCACCCTTCTTTGACAAGAAGATGAAGGCGCTCACACAGATCTACCAGGAGGAGACCGGGAAGTTCAAAAACGGGAAGTTCATCCCCACTATCGATATTTTAAGTGACGGAAACGGGAAGTACGCTGAATACGTCAGTTTTGAAGGGAAGAAAGTATGGGCACGTGGCAAAGACGGGATTCATTTTGCCCCGGGTGGTGGCGAGGTCATCTCGAAGGCCGTGATTGACCAATTTAAATTGGATTTTAAAAGATAGAAAAATATAATGCGTGATAATTTAGTTGTAATTGTTGGTCGCCCAAATGTGGGGAAATCGACCCTTTTTAACAGGTTGACCGGCACAAAAGATGCCATTGTTGATGACGTAAGCGGCGTTACCCGCGACCGCCAGTTCGGTTTTGTTGAGTGGAACATGAAACGGTTCCGTCTGATCGATACCGGTGGCTACGTACCTGATTCAGCAGATTATTTTGAAGCAGCCATAAGGGAACAGGTTGAGATCGCCCTGATTGAAGCCGATAAAATAATTTTTGTGGTCGATGGCAGAACGGGCCTCCTTCCGATCGATGAGACAATTGCCGATCTTCTGCGATCCTCCGGTAAACGTACGATACTTTGTGTTAACAAGATCGACTCCGAAAAAATTGAGCAGAACATCCACGAGTTTTATGAACTCGGTTTTGGCGAACCACATCCTATTTCCGCTCTGAACGGCAGAATGACGGGTGACTTCCTTGAAGTGGTTGTATCCGGCTTTCCAAACGCGGAAGAAGACCCCGTTGACGAAGGTCTAAAGATAGCTTTTGTCGGGCGGCCCAATGTTGGTAAATCATCCCTTACGAACGCGCTTCTCGGGGTTGACAGAAGCATAGTAACCGACATTCCGGGAACCACGCGCGACTCGATCGACAGCATTATCAAATATTACGGCGAAGAGATCACCATTGTTGATACCGCGGGACTGCGTAAAAAGTCCAGGATCAAAGAAAATATTGAATATTACTCATCAGTAAGAACCCTTAGGGCTATTGCCGACGCGCACATTGTTGTTCTTTTGGTTGACGCGGTTCAGGGTTTTGAGTCGCAGGAACAAAAAATTCTTGAAGAGGCGATCCAGAGACGTAAAGGGGTGATAATCGCCATAAACAAGTGGGATCTGGTTGAAAAAGACAGCAATACCGCGAAATTTTACGAAAAAGCCCTCACCGACAAGCTCGGCAAATATGACTATTTCCCTGTTATTTTTATTTCAGCCCTTACGAAGCAGAGAATTTTCAAGCTGATAGATATGGCGAAGGAAATACAGTCGGAGAGGCATAAAAAGATCACGACGAGCGAGTTGAATGACGTGATGCTTAAAGAGATCGAAGCGTATCCGCCACCTTCAACACACACCGGAAAAGAAGTTAAAATAAAATTTGTGACACAGGTCGGCGATAATTATCCCGTTTTTCTCTTCTTTTGTAACTATCCAAAAGCGGTTTCCGACCAGTACCGCCGCTACCTTGAGAAGGCGATCAGACGGAATTTTGGATTTAAAGGAGTACCCTTTACAGTATCATTCAAAGAAAAGTAATGAAACACCTGATCAAGCGTATATTGATTGTTGGTGGCAGGGCCGCGGGTCCGGCCGCCGCCGCTAAAGCCCGGAGAGAGAACCCTGATGCCGCGATCACAATGATCGAGGCAGGGAAGTACATCTCTACCGGAACATGCGAGATTCCATACCTTGTATCAGGTGAAGTCAGGTCGGCCGGTGACATAGTTTTTTTCACTCCTGAACAATTCAAACAGCGCTATGATGTTGAAGTTTTGACCGGCACAACAGTGACAGACATTTCCCCCCGGGAAAGAGTGATCAAAGTTGAACAGAACGGCGCGATTTACAGTATGAACTACGACCGATTGGTGCTCGCCACCGGAGCAAAACAAAGACTTCACCCGCAGCTCCCTCCTGAACTTAAAAACGTAAATTACGTTAGGAACATTGAAAGCGCGGAGCATCTTCTTGCTTCGGTTACGCCGGGGGCAGGCAAGTGGCTGATCGTGGGCGCCTCATACGCCGGGATCGAATTCTCCGAGTCCATGGTCAAACTTGGAAAGGAAGTGCTACTG
>JAEYUD010000087.1 GCA_023433685.1 Bacteroidota bacterium | reverse complement strand
CTCTTCGACAGGGTAAAGACTTTCGGGCGTGCTTGCCACTTCAAGAAAGAATGTTTTTGATTCCACTAATACCAAAATTTTTATTGCAAAATAACAAATTTTGAGCTTATTTCAAGTAATTAATGCTCATAAGTACCACTTGACTGCAAGGTTTAATGTGGTAAGGTAACGTCTGCTGTTGCCCCGTGAGTCGATAGTTTCATACCAACCTCTTAGATTAAGTTGAAATGTCTCATTTACTAAAGCGCTGATCTCAACAAGCGGTGCCATGCCCTTGTAGAAATTCTCTTCTTTCCTGTCTTCATTAACGATAATATCTGAAAAATATGAGTAATATCTTAATCCGAGCTTGAAAGTATATTGCCCGATCGTTGTTGAAAGGGCGGGAAGCAGCAGTACTTCAGTTATCTCTCTTCCTGGTTTAATTTTGTAATCACTCCATCTGAGATCGCCCTGTTCACTGAGCTTGTAGAAGCCGGTGAATTCAAAACTCAGACCGCGCGTAATATCGACCGTAAGGGAATCAGAAAGCGATATCTGTCTGAAGCTAAAACTTTTGAAACCGGGGTTAAGATCCTCGAAATCGTAAACGAGATAATTTGCAATTATCTCAAAGTTACCGTGATTTTTGAATCCGTTCCCTTCATAGCTGTATCCGGTATTGAGCTTAAAGATTCTGTTGGTGTTATTATTCGAGCTACGTGCCGCAAGAATATAAACGAGTTTTCCGTAAGACATATCAAAACCGGCGAATACGGAAAGACGGGAATTCAGTAATCTTGTGTACCTTATCCTGAACTGTGAGAGAAGTTCGTCGCGTTCGTCGATATTATCGATAGATGGTGTATCATATCGAAGTTTGAAATGGGAAAGGTTTAGATCGATCTTGTCCTGTTCTGTCAGAAAAATTGAACCCGCGAAAGAGATGAAAACCTGGGACGCGATGTTGTTCTTTATACCCTCATTTTTTTGCTTCTGTTCAAAGTAATCAGGATTTGCTCCACCCGGATTGATAAGCAGAAACTTCTCATTTCTTTCAGCATAATTCATATTAAATTTCAGATCGATGAACTCTGAAGTGTGGCTTACAAGCGTGCTGATGTCAAATTTTAGCTCTTCTATCTGCGAGTCAAACGAGGTTGGGAAGAGGTCTTCAGGTTTTTTATATCTGGTGGTTCTTTCAACCAAACGGTCAGAAAAGTTGAATCGTAAACCCACCGAAGTGTTGTTAAGTAACCCTGAATAGAGAAATTCATCTGAGATCGAGTATTGCCGGTCATTCCTTCGCTGTTGATTTTTTTCAATCAGAAAGATTTCCTTGATGGAGGAGTCCGCATCAAAGAAGAAGTCCCTTCCGGTTTCATGAAACTTGACAGAGAGTTTGTTCTGTATGTCACGGTCGATGAAATTTTCGATCGATGCATTTAAATCCCGGATCGTGTTCTTCCGGGGAGCAATATCTTCATTCCTGAATTGAAACGATGAGCCGATCAAAAAATCAGAGAAAGAAGTTCTATCGATGCCTCCCTGAATTCCGTAAACCATTCCGTTATTAGAGATTCCGGACTGCACATCTTCAATGTAACCGGAGAAAGGGAGGAGATTCAATACATTTTCCAGGAGCATCCTGTTATAAAGGAGTCCAAAATTTGAGGCGGCAGTGTTTATATCGGTCGTTCGGGAATCACTGTAAATTTGGCTGCTTACTAAAAATCCGGGGTTAAGCCATGCGCCGTTGTTATAATCACCCGAGAGTTTGAAGACGTTTTCATCCCGGGTGGTGTTGCTACCGGAATATTTGAGGAGGCTTGAGTTAAGATCCTCGCTAAGTTTAAAGTTGAAGTTTCCTGCTGAGTGGGTAAAATGGATTTTACTTAATAATGAGTAAATACTCAGTTCTTTATTGAAAACGGTCGAAATCGAATTCCTTGTCGCGGGGGGAAGGAGTGAGGCCTGGGAAGAGTCGGTATCCGACTGTCCATTCACATTTAAAATCAAAAATGCCAGAAGCGGCAGAAGTTTGGTCACGAACTTCAATTGAACCGGGTGAGCTGGAATGAAGAAAGACCAGACCAGATTACAGGGATTGACTCTCCGGGCATATAAGCCACAACGCGCCAGTAATATTTCTTGTTCAGACCGATATATGCAGCCACAAACGGAATGTAAAGTTCTCCTTTTGATGACGCCCTGTAGACCGGCGAACGCCACACTTCTGAAAGTGTGGGTGATTCATACAAGATTATTCCATAATCGAGTTCAAAGTCGACTGTCTGGATCGAGAAAGCATCGAAAAGTGGAAGTGCCGCGTCGTTCACCGGGAAAATTTTACTGACTGGAGGATAAAGAAAAACCCTTCGTTCATCCGAAAAAGGTGAGAATCGACCACCTTTGTCGGCGACCCTGAAACGGTAATAATAATTCACTCCCGTAGAGAGGGCGAGTGAATCGGTATCTGTCAGCGTGTCCAAAACCGTCACGAGGTCGCTTGGCCCGGGATTGAACCCCTGTGAAACTGATCGATAAACTTCGAGCCCCTTCAGATCAGGATTATCATCCTTACTCCACTCGATAGTAACGAGAGGTTTGCCCTCAAAATTAACCGGCTTGGTAACAATATAAGAGGGGAGTACGGGGTCGAAATTATTCAAAGGTTTGGCATTGGCAACGAGCGACATTTTACTCTCAAGTCCGTTTCTGCCAACTGAAGTGACCGCGTAATAATAGGTTGAATCGTAATAGAGCCCTTCATCCCTGAAAAAATTGGTCCGGATCTCTTTATAGAATGTCAAGCCGGAGGGGGCGTTAACATTTCTGTAAATCCTGTACGAAGAGAACTCAGGATCGATATTCTCCCACCACCTTAGAATAACAACTCCGTCAGAGGCAGTGGACACCTTGATATTTTCAGGAACAGCAGGCGGCAGCCCGGAATTGAACGGAGCCAACGGCGGAGTGCTCTCGCATCCGCCGAGAAAAATGGCTATAAAAACGATACCGGTGAAGATATTCTTGATTTTGGTCATCTCTCCAAATTAAGACTTCATACGGTAAAATATTCTCCTTTTTTTGGTATCCTGACCGACTTGAAGTGGTTCAGTGCAAGCCTGTTCGCGAACTTTTCCTGCTGATCCGGTTCGCCATGAACAAGGAATATCTCTTTCATCTTCTCACGATTAAACTTGTTTACGTAGTAGATCAGTTCGTCAGAGTCGGCATGTGCGGAAAGTGAGTTGAAAACCACCACTTCCGCGTTAAGCTTGTGAGGTTCGCCAAAAATGTTCACTTCCTTGTTTTTCTCGATTATCCTTTTACCCAGGGTGTTTTCGGCGCAGTAACCTGTCATCATTACAATATTCGCCGGATTCTCGATATTATTGGCGAGGTGGTGCAGAATTCTACCTGACTCTGCCATACCAGAAGCGGAGATTATCATCATCGGTCCCTCACGGTCATTAAGTTGCTTGGATTCTTCAACCGCGGTAATGTATCTAAGTTTTTTGAAGCCCAGGGGGTCTTCATTCCGGAGAATATGTGCTGATATTTCGGAGTCGAAACACTCGGTATGATCCCTGAATACCTGTGTAGCGTTGAAAGAAAGGGGAGAGTCGACATAGACAGGTATATTTGGTACAAGACCCTTCTCAAAAATGGTATGGAGCAGATAGACCAGTTCCTGTGTTCTCCCAAGGCTGAACGCCGGGGTGATAATCTTTCCTTTTCTTTCAATAGCCCGTTTAATTACATCCACAACCTTTGCTTCCGACATTTCAAAATCTTCATGAAAGCGGCCGCCGTAAGTGCTTTCACAAATGAAGTAGTCAACATCGGGGATTATCTCCGGATCTCTTAGTATAGGCATGTTTGGTCTGCCAAGATCACCTGAAAAACCCAGCTCAATGGTTTTACCTTTCTCAACGATCTGTATGTACGTTACGGCACTTCCGAGTATATGACCGGCGTCATAAAATGTGGCGTTGATCCCGGGAAGCACTTCAAACTCGTGATGGTAATTCACCCCAATCATAAGGCTTATTGTTGTGTTTACATCTTCCTGTGTGTAAAGGGGCTCGAACAGGTTTTTACCTTGCCTGGCTCTTTTCTTGTTTACAAATTCCGTGTCCTTCTGCTGAATATGTGCAGAGTCCGCGAGCATGATCTCACAAAGATCTTTAGTGGCATAAGTGCAGTAAATGGGTCCCCTAAAACCATTTCTCACAAGATTGGGCAGGTTGCCGGCGTGGTCTATGTGGGCATGTGACAATATCACCGCGTCAATGTTTCCGGGTTTGTAAAATTCAAACGTGCGGTTCAGTTCGAAGGCCTCTTTTCTTTTACCCTGATACAGACCGCAATCGAGGAGTATCTTGCCTTGTTCTGTTCTTAAAAGATGATTCGACCCTGTTACAGTGCCGGCGGCACCGATAAATTGGATATCCATAATTCTCCCGTGTAAGTTGTGCCGAAAGTTACGAAAAAGTTGGGAGAAATAGTGCGAAACAATTAAAAAATTGACTATCTCCCAAAATAGTGATAAATTTAAGGTTTGAATTTTACGAATTAATTATCGGTCAAAAAATGCTCGAAAACTACATTCCGGTACTCGTTGTGTTCGGATTTGCTTTGATATTCGGAGTGGTGATGGTATCTACCTCGTCATTATTTGGTCCACAGAGGCCAAATAAGATCAAGTCATCACCATACGAAAGTGGAATGAAACCGATCGGGTCGACAGAGGAGAGGGTATCGGTAAAATACTACGTTGTAGCGATGCTCTTCATCATTTTCGATCTTGAAGTTATCTTTGTTTACCCTTGGGCGGTGGAATTTATTAAACTTTACAAGGATTTTGGAATTGCTGCCTTCTGGTCGATGTTTATATTCTTGATAGTGTTTGAATTAGGTTTTCTCTATGCATACAAAAAAGGAGGATTCAGATGGGATTAGAAGCCAAGCTTCAGAATGAAGGATTCATAACCTCTACCATCGATGCCCTTGTGGCGTGGGCGAGGGAGAGTTCTGTGTGGCCAATGCCTATGGGTATCTCATGCTGTGCGATTGAAATGATGGCTACCGCCGGACCGAAATATGATATATCGCGTTTTGGATCAGAAGTTATGCGTTTTACTCCGCGTCAGTGCGATGTAATGCTGGTTGCAGGAACTGTTACTTATAAAATGGCACATGTGGTAAAAAAGATTTACGATCAGATGCCTGATCCAAAGTGGGTTATAGCCATGGGTGTTTGCACTTCCACCGGCGGAATGTACCGTTCGTATCCGGTGGTTCAGGGAATAGATAATTTCCTGCCTGTGGATGTGTACCTTGCCGGATGCCCGCCACGTCCGGATAATCTTCTTCATGCTCTGATGAAAATACAGGAGAAGATTAAAAATACGAAAGCAAGAGAGTTTCAAGATATTCCACTTTTGGAGCCGGTGAAAATAAATGGAAATTAAAGAAAAATTAGAAACACTTCTCGCTGAAAAGTTTCCCGGAGCTGAATTTGAATTAACAGAGTTCAGGGGAGAAGTTACTTTAAAGTTTAACAAATCACTCGTTGTTCCCGTATGTGAATATCTTCGGGACAATGGTGAATTAGCCTTTGATCAGTGTGTTGATGTAACCGCGGTCGACTGGGCGAAAAAGAAAAACCGCTTCACTGTGGTTTACCACCTTTTTTCAATTGATAACAAGACCAGGTTGCGCGTGGAATGTGATCTCGAAGAGCATGAGCCGCACATCAACAGTGTAAGTTCAATCTGGCAATCTGCCAACTGGTATGAGAGGGAAACCTGGGACATGTACGGTATCAAATTCGATGGTCACCCCGACCCGAGAAGAATGTATATGTCAGAGGAATTTGAGTATCATCCACTTCGCAAGGAATATCCGCTGATGGGTATTCCAGGTGATCAGCCCCTTCCAAAGAAATAAGAGTTTGTATGGAAAGATTAACTAAAGATGATGTACACCCGAGTATCGTAAAAGCGCTGCTCGATCAGGAGACGAATATTACATTTGAGGATGCTCTCGAAAATGAGATGATCCTGAATATGGGGCCTCAGCATCCGGCAACCCACGGTGTTCTCCGTGTGCTGCTCCGTTTGGATGGTGAAACCGTTGTCGCGGCAGTTCCGGAACTCGGTTACCTCCACAGAGGTTACGAAAAAATGGCCGAAAATATGTCGTTTTATGAATATTTACCTCATACCGACAGACTTGACTACATTTCCCCGCCGGCGAATAACACAGCGTTTTCACTTGCAGTCGAGAAACTTTACGGAATAGAAGCCCCTCCAAGAGCTCAGTGGATCAGAATGATCATGAGCGAGCTCTCAAGGATGACATCGCACCTCGTTGCCATAGGCGCGCTCGCCATGGATGTCGGCGCTCTTACAGTGTTCCTTTGGGCACTCCGTGAAAGAGAAAAGATTCTGAACACCTACGATATTATTTGTGGCGCAAGGTTTACCACGAGTTACGCGCGTATAGGTGGCGTTGCTGCCGATATGCCTGATGGAGCAGTGAAAATGATCAAAGAATTTCTTGATCAGTTCGATGAAAAGCTCGAAGAGATGGAAAACATGCTTAACACCAACAGAATATTTGTTGAGAGACTTGAGGGAGTTGGTGTTATGTCGAGAGAAGACGCGATTTCACTCGGGGCAACAGGTCCGACCCTTCGTGGTTCAGGTGTTGAACATGATATCAGACGGGCAAGCCCTTATATGTTTTATGATCAGGTTGATTTCAAGATTCCCGTTTATAATGAAGGTGACAGCCTCGCGAGATATTTTGTGAGGGTGGATGAATTGCGCGAGAGTGTAAAGATCATTTACCAATGCCTTGATAAACTGCCAAAAGGTGATATCATGGCAAATTCCCCCAAGAAGGT
>JAEYUD010000281.1 GCA_023433685.1 Bacteroidota bacterium | reverse complement strand
TGATATCAGAGTTGCCGATTCTGCCGACACTGAAATCGCGACGATAAAACGGATCGAGGTTTATCCCAAACTGCTCGAGTTTTTGCGGGACAGGATAAACGCGGACAAGATCGTCATCGACGGATTTTCAGCTGACCTTGTAACTGACTCGAACGGCGTTCTCAACGTTATGAAGATTCTGCCGAAACCGGGGGAAGAGAAGAAGGATACGGTTTCCAAACCATTCCCCTACATTATCAAGACCGGAACTTTCGAGTTCACTAACAGCAGACTTAACTTCCGGAAGTGGAACATGACCGACAGTTCCGCCGGCTATAAGTCGCTGAATATGGATGATCTCAGGTTGCACAGAATCGATATCAAGCTTGATAACATCCTCATAGATATCGCGAAGAACACTTATTCTGTGAATTTCAAGCAGTTTGATATCGAGCCGAATCTTGTGAATACACCCAAAGTCGCGATCGAGGGGGGTATTGAGATCGCCGGCAGATCGATCGACCTGAACAAATTCCACCTGAAAACGGAAAAAAGCGATCTGCTTCTCGACTACCATACCGCGGAACTAAACCTGTTCGATCACTTTACTTCTGACTCACTTGAAAAAGCGGATTTCGTTCTAAAACTGGTGGCCTCACCGTTTCATTTTGATGACATGACCTCAGTGGTGAACGGTTTCGACCTCGTCCGTGGTCCAATGGAAATAAATTTTGAGTCTTCCGGCGATCTGTTGAACACAGTGATAAAGGAACTTGAAGTAAAAACCAGGCAAACAGAACTTAAACTTGCCGGTAAAATTCAGAATCTGATGAAGGCCGACCGGATGAGGATAGCCGCCGATATCACTAATTCAACTCTTAATCCTCTCGACATTCACGAACTGATGCCGTCGCTTGATCTTAAGCAGTTCCTTGAGTTCCCGGTAATTAAAATTGACAGCATAGGCTTTTACGGAGCTCCGCAAAAATTCAGCGGCGGAATGGGTCTTCGCTCTTCAGCCGGCGATATCGCGGGTACTTACAGTTTTGACTTCTCAAAGCCGAAAGCGGTATATGAAGCAGACCTTAGAACCGAGAGGCTCGATATCAGCAAGTATGTGAGGATGCCCCTGAATCTTACATCAAAGATCAGGGTGAGGGGGCAGGGTTTCGACCCATCAAACGCCGAGTTTGAGTTTGATATGACCGGTGACAGGTCTGTTGCAGGTAAATACTTTTTTGACCTCTTTGACCTGAGAACCAAAGGAAGCAATGGCAAAATAAAACTTGATCTTAAATCAAAACTTGGTGATCAGACGGGTGAGATCACGGGTGACCTTGATCTTTCGAACATGAACAAGCCGGTCTACTCAATCAGCTCCACCTTCAACAACATGAAACCGGGCGAGTTCTTCGGTGAGTCGATGGACAACTCACTCCTCTCGTTCACGCTTGAGGCGGAGGGTGAGGGTTTCAATCCTAACGATATGAATCTGACAGCGCGTCTTGACATGAAAGACACCAGGATCAAGGGTGACGACCTTGGTGAAATAGAGGCCGATATCAGGGTGATATCCCCACCTGACATGATGAAAGACATATTCATTACTTCAAATCTGTTCACCATTTCAACATCCGGCAAGTTCGATTACGCCACTTTGGGTACCAACATGGCAACTGAATCGGGGAGATTGGTGGCTGATGTGACGCGCCTTCTGAAAAACTACTATCCTGATTTCTTTGAAGATACCGTTCAGACCGCGGGGGTAACTCCGGATGCCAAAGCCAAGGCAGCAAAAATAACGGCTTCCGACTCCCTTGCTTTCTCATTTCAGGTGAAGGATCTGGGACCCATACGAAAATTTCTTAAGCTCCGTACATTTGACATTCAGGGAGCCCTTTCCGGATCATTGGTGCTTGACAGTAACAGGGTGGCATTTAACCTCTGGAACGAGCTCGACCTTTTTAGATTCAGGGCAAGCGACACATCCGGAACGATCATACTGACGGGTGCCACCGCGCAGATAAAAGTGTCTCATCCTTCCGACGATATCACGATCGGGAAGCTTGATGGCTTGATCGATACGAGGATCAAGAAGCTGTTCTTAGTTAACAAAGGGAAGACCGATACCCTTTCAAACACCGAGCTGACCATGTCGCTCGGCAAATCAATTCTTGATCTTGAACGGCTCGATATTAACTACAACGATATGGTTAAAGCCCGCGTGGCATTGGTGGTTGATTTCATGAAGGACTCGCTTGAGCTCGATCTGTATGAAGCAAAGATCGACTACAAAGGGTACAAACTTGAGAATATTACAAACGCGGTTCTTTCATTCAGCAACGACTTTCTGTATGTAAAAGATTTTGCTCTTGGGCAGGGTGACAATACAAAGATAGCGATGAACGCGAGGTTGAGCGCGGATTCAATTGACGCAAATCTGAATTGTGAAAATCTCACCATTCAAGAGATAATGCGTGATCTCGTTCAGAAACCCCTGACACAACCCGTTGACGCGAAACTGAAGTTTGCCGTGAAAGTGAGGGGGAGTTACTCATCGCCTGTAATTGATGCCGATTTCAAAGTCGACGATCTTAAGTACATAAAAGAACAGGTGGGGCGCCTCGCGTTCTCGGTTCATTACAAAGACCAGGAATTACGCCCTAACGGGTATTTTTATACCGGGGATGATATCGGGAATGATTCCCTTCTCTCGGTAACAGGTGTGATACCGTATAACATATCCTTTAGCGATATGCAATTCGATTTTATAAAGGAGAAACTTACCGATCTCAGAATTGATGCTGTAACATTTTCCCTCGGTGCTTTGAACGGGTTCATTCCCAATATTCAGGAACTGCAGGGGGTTTTTGAGTCTGGGATCCGTGTCTCTGGGTACTACCCCGATCTCGTAAAGAACGGGAAGGCGGAGATAAAGGATGGAAGGTTCAAGGTAACCATGACCAATCTTCTTTACGGACTTAAGATGGAGGCTACACTTCGTGACTCGACAGTGGAGATCGATGACCTTCAATTGACCAATGAGGGGAAAAATGTTGACACCTATGGGAAGGTGACGGGCAAGGGAGCAATTCTGCTCTCCGGGTATCAGGTCAAATCAGGGGATATCAGTTTGGGTGGTATTCTCACGGTTATGGATAGCCCCAAGCCGACTAAAGAATTCCCGATCTTCGGTAAACTTGTTGTTTCAACCAATGAAGATATTACCCTGAAGATCGACCGTAATAACTATTTTGTAAAGGCATCGGTGAATCTCGACAAGACCGATCTAACCATTCCCCCGACACAAAGCAGCGTGGCTAATGCCGGTGACAATTACATCTACAGATATCAAAATTACGATATGCCCTCTGGTGTAAAAGATTCCACCCTTCTCTCCCTTTTTGAGGAGGAACGGGGATTTTCAGATACAGCATTCGTGGGGAAGAAAGAGTTGCCTTTCAACCTTGAGTACCAGTTCAAGATAACAATGTCGAAAAACTCAAAAATGACGATGATCTTCTCGCAGGAGGCGAATCAGAAACTAACGACATACCTTGAAGGTGAACTGAATTATGAAAAAATCAAGGGATTTGAGAACGTACAGGGCGAATTGACTGTTTCAGATGAGTCGACACTTGAATTTTTAAACCTGAAAACTTTTGCCGCCTCCGGCAAGTTGAGGTTTGAAAGGGAGATATTCAATCCTTACCTTGATATCGAAGCAAGGTACAATTCGTACTACGTCTTCAGCGGGCAGGGCACCAGTTCCGAACAGCCGGTTCAGGTAAAACTTAAACTTAAAGGGAGCATGGACGAGCTTTCCACCAAGTTCGCGAAGGAGAGCGACAACATTGCCGTCTATGTTGGTGAAGACAATATTAAAAACGCGGTTCCATCTCCGCAGTATGACAAAGCGGATGCCGTTTGGTTCATACTGACAGGAAAATTCAAATCTGATCTTACTGAAGCCGACAAAACCTCTGCAGAAGGGCAGATAAGCACAATACAGGGAACCGCCACTTCGCTCGCGGGTTCATTGCTTGGAGGGCTTCTTTCAAGCTATCTGGGTGACTACGTTAAATCGCTTGAAGTGCGGGCAGCGGGTAACCAGACCAAGTTCAACCTTTCGGGTCAGGTATCAGACATAAAATATTCTTTCGGCGGAACGACAAATTTGTTCCAGGACTTCTCAACTGCCACGTTCAGGTTTGAGATACCGGTGCTGAAAGCCCTCCTCTTGAGAATCGAGAGGCGGGAATCAATAACAGAAGGTTCATCAACGGGATCAATGATCAACGAAATGGGCCTCAAATACAAGATAGAGTTTTAATGAAAAACAGAATCAAAGCGTTCTTCCAAAGGAACGCCAACAGTTCGATAAAGTCGAAGCAGCTTGCCAAAAGTCTTGATATCTATACAGAGCAAGACTATGAAGCACTAAAAGCCTTCCTCCACCAGTTGCTGGAAGAGGGATTCCTCGTTAGAGAGGGGAAGAGGTTCAAGTACATTCCAAAAGGGAATGAGAAGACCGTTAAGGGTGAATTCAATATTATGAAAGACGGTTCCGGTTTCCTGTTCAAAGACAGGGTTCCGGGTGGTGGTTATTACATCTCGTCGCGTTACTTCAACACGGCATTTCATGGCGACATAGTTGAGCTATCGGTAGCCGCGAAAGAATTGAAGGGGCGTAACCGCGTTTTAATGACGGGCCAAATAATTAATGTGATCGAAAGGAAATGGAAGGAAATTTCGGGCACTCTTTCGAAAGAGGGCTCGTTCTACATTGTAAAACCCGACATTCCTGAGATACACAGAAACCTTTACATCCCCGAAGAGGGGCTAAACGGCGCGAAAGTTGGTGACAGGGTTTTTGTAGGTGAAATTCACTGGACGAACACCAAGATAAATCCGGAAGCACGTGTTATCGAGGTGGTGGGGAAGGGAGAGGGGGTTGATCTTGATGTAATCACGATAGCCAGGGAGTTCAATCTTCCATTCAAATTCACCAAAAAGACACTCGAAGAGGCCAGGGCAATTCAGGATGAAGTGCCGGAAGAAGAGATAGCGAAAAGAGAGGATTTCAGAGATAAAAACGTCTTTACCATCGATCCTGAAGATGCCAAAGACTTTGATGACGCCCTTTCGCTAGAAAAACTGCCGAACGGTAATTACGAGATCGGGATACACATCGCTGACGTGAGTCACTACGTTACTCAGAACAGCTCGCTTGACAAGGAAGCCCTTGAAAGAGGGAACAGCGTGTATCTGGTTGGCGCCGTTATTCCTATGTTACCTGAGGAGCTTTCGAACGGTATCTGCTCTCTTGTGCCTTACCGTGACAGGTTGACCTATTCCGTGGTGGTTGAAATGTCGCCGAGGGGAAAGGTTTTAAACTACAGGATCGTAAAAACTGTCATAAACAGCAAACGCAGATTCACTTACGAAGAAGCTCAGCAGGTTATTGAAACCGGTAAAGGTGATCTTTCAGAAGATATCACCATTCTGAACAAAATAGCCGTGTCACTCCGTAACAAGCGTATGAAATCGGGAAGTATCGAATTCGGTTCTGATGAAGTTAAGTTCGTACTGGATGAAGATGGTGAGGTAACCGGTGTAAAGCGAAAGCAGCTTCAGGATAGCAACAAACTGATAGAAGAATTCATGCTTCTCGCCAACAAGGTGGTTGCCGAACACGTTAATAAAAAACGCCGTGAAACCGAGATAGTGCCTTACGTTTACAGGATACATGACAGACCTGACAAGGAAAAAATGCGTGAATTCGCCAGGTTTGTAAAATCACTTGGCTTCCTGGTAAATTTCTCCGATTCACCAACACCTCAGCAGCTTAATGCCTTGATGGAAGCTGTTAAACAGAAAGAGGAAGAAGTGATCGTAAGCGAGCTCGCGATCCGCTCAATGGCAAAAGCCATTTACTCAACTGAGAACATAGGTCACTATGGACTTGGTTTCGCGCATTACGCCCACTTTACTTCGCCGATAAGAAGGTACGCCGATCTCCTGGTACACCGGATACTTCACTATTACGGTGAGAACAAGGGTAAGGCACTATATCAGGATTCTCCTCTCAGCGCCATGTGCTCTCACATATCGCTTACCGAAAGATCCGCGATAGAAGCAGAGCGCTTATCGGTTAAAAGGAAGTACATTGAGTACCTTAAACCACTCGTGGGACAGGAATTTGACGGAATAATTTCCGGTGTTACCGGTTTTGGATTTTTTGTTAAACTTGCAGAGTCGCTCGCTGAAGGCCTTGTTCACGTCAGGGATATAGAAGGCGATTACTTCACTTTCGAGGAGAAGAATTACCGTCTCATCGGCGAAAGAAGCGGCAGGGTTTACAGGCTTGGCGACAAGGTAAGAGTGAAACTTATACGGGTTTCTCCCGAAAGATCAAATGTTGATTTTACCATTGCTTAATGTTTTTGATTTGAGGCAGAATAGATGAGAAAAACGGCGTTATTATTTCTCTTTATCGTTTTGGCGGTATCGCAGGCATACGCTCAGTTCGGCAGAAACAAGGTTCAGTACAAGGACTACGACTGGTACTACATCCAAACGAAACACTTCGACATCTACTTCACGGGTGAAGGGAAGAACATCGCGGAGTTCGCCGCTTCAGCGATCGAGGATGCCCTCGCCCAGATCGAAAACTCGATAAATTACAAGATCACAAAGCGGATCTCGGTGATACTTTACGATTCTCAGAACGAGTTTCAGGAGACAAACGTGATCGACTCCTACCTCGGAGAGGGAACGGGTGGTTTTACGGAGCTCTTCAAGAACAGGATCGTACTCCCATTTTCCGGCAATTATAAAATGTTCCGTCACGTCATTCATCATGAACTGGTGCATGGCGTGATGAACGACCTCTTCTATGGTGGCGCGCTTCAGAACATAGTTTCCAGCAACACTGCCGTGAATCTGCCCCTCTGGTTTTCTGAAGGGCTGGCGGAATATCTCTCTCTCGGGTGGGATACCAACACCGACCAGTTCATCCGCGATGCCGCGATTAACGAATACCTCCCCGATATTTCCCAACTTGATGGATATTTTGCCTATCGCGGTGGTCAGGCCGTCTTCTACTATATTGCCAAAAAATACGGCAAAGAGAAAGTCGCTGAACTGATCATGAACGTGAAAGGGAAAGGGGGAGTCGACCAGGGAATGAAAGCCTCGATCGGTCTTACCGTGGAAGAACTTAACGAACGTTGGAAAAAAGACGTTAAAAGGGTTTTCTGGCCCGACATCACCAACAGAAAAGACCCCGATGAGTTTGCCAAAAGAATGACCGACCCCAGGAAGGACAATTCTTCCTACAATATCTCTCCGGCAATATCGCCGCAGGGTGACAAGATTGTCTACATTTCGAACAAAGACTATTTCTTCGATGTCTATCTGATGGATGCCAACACGGGCAAGGAAATAAAACGCCTTGTTAAAGGAAACAGAACAGTTGACTTTGAAGAGCTTAATATCCTCACGCCCGGTATATCATGGTCACCCGACGGAAAGAAAGTGGCGATCTCAGCGAAAAGTGGCGGTGATGACGCTATTTTTATCATTAACGCTGAAGATGGATCATCTGAAAACGTGCCGGTAAGATTCCCCTCAATTGAAACTGTTGACTGGTCGAAAGACGGTAAAAAACTCGCCTTTTCTGCTCAGAATTACGACGCCGGCAATATTTACATTTACGATTTTGAGACAGGGAAAGTTGAAAAACTTACCGACGATATCTTCTCTGACCACGACCCAAGATGGTCGTTCGATGGTAAAAAGATCTATTTTTCATCTGACCGCGATTCAATAGCCGCTCTCCGGAGCGATTACCATGGTTATGAGATGTACCGTCACAACTACGATCAGGTTGATCTCTATGAAGTTGACGTTGCAACCAAGGCGGTGAGAAGGCTGACCAATTATCCATTCAGCGATGAAAAATATGCTCTTCCCTCACCCTCGGGGGATGAACTTCTCTTCATTTCCGACTATAATGGCATCAACAATATCTACAAGATCAAAATTGATTCCACCTGGAAGCCGACCAACAAACCGACACCTGTGACAAACTCGCTCAACGGGCTCGACCAGATCAGCACTTCGTATGACGGAAAAAAACTTGCCATGGTCGCGATGTACAAGGCATCGTATAATATTTTCACATTGAACAACCCGTTCGGGCATTCGGTTGATGGCGATTCAATTCCATTCACCGATTACATGAACGAACTCGTTAATGGTGGAACCAAATTCCGTGGCGGTAACGGGAAGAATCCTTTCGATACCACGGCGGTGGTTAAAAAAGTTGATATAGAGCCGAAAGACTCCACCAAGAAGGATTCAACCCAGAATAAAGTTGAAGTTTTCACCGGGGTTTTCACCGACACTGTAAAAACTTACGGCGATTCGGTTGAGATAGACTACTCGACCATGGTTTTCGGCAAGGATGACGTGAAAATAAAGGATACTGTTAAGGCACCAAATCCTGAATTCATGCTTACAGACAGACTCGAGGATGACGGCGACTTCAAGATCAGAAAGTACAAGATCAATTTCTCGCCCGACCTTGTTTACGCCAATGCCGGCTACAGCACCTATTACGGTCTGCTCGGCACAACCGTTCTCTCATTCAGCGATGTGCTTGGCGACCACAGGCTTGTCGGCTTCACTTCGCTCCAGATCGATCTGAAAAACAGTGATTACGGACTTGCTTACTATTACCTGAAAGGCAGGTGGGATATTGGAATTGCCGGTTACCACACGGCGCGTTTCGTATATCTCCAGAGGGGGCCGTTCCTGAACTTCTTCCGGTTCAGAAATTATGGGCTCTCTCTATCCGCGAGTTATCCACTCAACAGATTTTACAGGCTTGATCTCAGTCTTTCGCTCACCAACGCGACCCAAACCAACCTTGACAATCCCCTTGAGGAGATGAAGGAGAACACGTTCCTTGTCCCTTCCATAGCGTTTGTGCATGATAACACCATCTTTGGTTATACTGCCCCCATCGACGGTACCCGGTATCGCCTTGAATTCATGGGAAACCCGTTCATTCAGTCGGATAAATACGGTTTTTATTCCATCTTGGGTGATTACCGCGAGTATCTCAGATTCTGGGGTGATTATTCGTTCGCGGTGAGAGGATCATTCGGTTACTCATGGGGTAACAATCCGCCACGTTTCTTCATCGGTGGAACCGAAAACTGGATCAATCGCGACTGGTCGACCGGGCGTTTACCGCTTGATTCACCGAGCGACTTCGTTTTCCTCTCCACGGCACTCCCGATGCGTGGATACAATTACGCCGAAGTGGTGGGCACCAAATATGGTCTGATGAACTTTGAGTTAAGATTCCCGTTCATCCGCTATCTGATCACCGGTGGATTGCCGTTGTTCTTCAGCAACATCATGGGAGCTCTCTTCGTTGACGCAGGCGCCGCCTGGACTGATAACAACAAACTCCAGCTCTTCACCAAGAACGAAGCCGGAAATACCATCACCAAAGACCTCCTCGTAGGCACCGGTTTTGGTTTAAGAACATACTTCCTCTATTTCCTCCTCCGGTTTGATCTCGCTTGGGCCTACAACGTTGACGGCTTCAGCAAGCCGATCTTCTATTTCTCTCTGGGGACGGATTTTTGAGAGCGATGATCCGCCGCGGCGGAATGAGTGATTTTGTTTAATTGGATTATGGCTCCTGAGAGATTGGGAGCCTTTTTTTGTTTCGGAGGGTCAGCATCTGTGAGAGGGGTTGATTCTACATGGGGTTGAAACCCCATGCTATTGGTTTAAATGCGCGGGATGGAGAAACAATAGCCCGGGAATTTATTTCTGGGGGATGTTATCAATCAAAATCTGTTTGTTCGAACCCGTATTTTTTGGAGAAATATTCAAATTCTGATTCCATAGAACTCTCGGCGTGATGTTTCTCTTGGTTGGCGATATATTTTTTCACCGCGTCCACATGAGTGTGAGAGATTGAAATCCCCATATATTCCCTCTGCCAAGCAAAAAATGTATCCAATAATTTTGTTTCGTTAATCCATCGCGAAGATTCTCCTTTAATCAGTTTCACCGTTTGGGCAAGCGTCTGCTCTCTGCCCAAAGATATCAGTAAATGGATATGATCGGACACACAATTTACCTCGAGCAGATGAATACCGTTCTTCTTACAATTCTGATAAACATGGTGGATCATTTCCGACCGGATCGCTTTTGTACTCAGCAGAGGCATCCTGTTTTTTGTTGCCCAGATCAGGTGGATATAAATTTCTGTGAATGGCATAGAGATTCTCTCGTGATTTTTCGAAATATAATCAATTATCCTGGGATGCCAAGATTGTCATTGCAGCATTTTAATTGTAGCATTGTAAGTGTAAAATGGTTATTCGACATGGGGTCATCTCGACATGGGGTTGAAACCCCATGCAATTGGTTTAAATGCGCGGGACGGAGAACCAATAGCCCGGGAATTTATTCCCGGGGGAGAATTGCAATATTTGTATCTATTCGAATTAATTAATCGGCATGGGGTCATCTCGACATGGGGTTGAAACCCCATGCTATTGGTTTAAATGCCGGGGCGGGATAACCAATAGCCCGGGAATTTATTCCCGGGGGGATGAACGGAATTGGGGAATTATTCCCGGGGGACCCGGGTATTTCGTTAATTCATCCTCTGGGAGATAAAAAATGTGATTATCTGCATTTTTCCCAACATTTTTGCATATTTATCCTGCCGTTCTCTTGCATCTAATTTAACAATTTCTTAACTTTCAGCATGGCAGGATATATTTTTCCCAGTGGGAAAGGTCTGTCCATGTCGCGGGTTAAGGTTCACGTGAGGATTCATTATGAATGAGGTTTTAGAGAAAAATAACGATTAACAAATGAATGTGATTTAATAGCGGAGGTATGCTATGAAAAAGTTTTTTACCCTCTTACTATTTTTAGGGATAACTGTGTTTGGGCAGACGACATACTACTGGCGCGATGTAGCTGAAGATGGTTCTTGGAACAACAACAATAACTGGTGGAACGGTTCGAGCTATACAGCTCCTCAAGGTACAGATATTATTGAGATTAGTAACAATACTTTCACGGCGATGACCAACGATCTCCCTTCAGGGACTCGGTCCATTCGTCACAAAATACGATTCGGTGCGGCAGCAACAACTCCCAGAACAGTCTCTGGTTCAACGGAAAATTCTTTCGTTGATTATGGTACTGTATGGCCTTTTATACAAAACCTCTCAAGCGTTAATCATACAATTGCATTTCGAATTAAAGGTAGTCCAAGTTATTCTTTTGAGATTCGTCCTGAAGCGGGTGATTTGACGATTTCGGGTGACTTTGACAATAATAAGCAGAGCATCGTTCTTTACTCACCTTCAGCCTCTACCAAATCGGCAATTTTTAGTGGTGTTGTTTCTAATGAGGGCAAATTTATTGTTACAAGTGGTATCCTTGGAAAAATTTCTGGTGCTTCAACTTTTACCGGAAATGTCGAAATTGATAATGGCGAATTTTGGCTACAGAATGGCGCAACCATTGGTGCAGGAACAATATACATTGGAAATGGAGCCCAACAAGGGGCGACTGCAAAAATGTGGTTAGATGATGCCGATGGTGGTACGACGTCTTCCCGCAGTATTGTTGTGAATCAAGGAAACGCCGGAACTAGATATTTAGGTGGATTAGTATCATCAGGTTTAAATATTTATTCCGGAAGCATTACAAACAATTCTTTTAACGGTTTAATCGTAGATGTACCAAGTTTTGGAACATCTATGGAAATTTCTGGTTCCCTGTCGGGCAATAAAATTATCAAGACTGGGTTGGGAAACGCGATATTATCGGGTTCAAGCGGTTCTTTTACTTCCAATCTAGAAATTGATCAGGGCGAATTATGGTTCAAAGCAGGTTATTCAGTGGGTGCTGGAACGGTTTACCTGGGTAATGGCACACAACAATCAATTCTTGCAAAAATATGGATTGATGATGCTGATGGTGGTACAACAGTTAGCAGGAACATTACTGTGAATCCAGGAGAAGGAGCGAAACGATCAATCGGTGGATTGAATACAAGTGGTACTAATTATTTCTCTGGTAACATTGATTTGTCTCAGCAAACAGGACTAAATCGTACGGACTTTAGCGCGTTAAATTCTGGTGGTACGGTGGAGTTTTCTGGGATTATTTCAGGTGCCGGAAGTGGTATTTATAAAATTGGACCGGGGACTATCATATTTTCCGGAAACAACACTTATTCTGGTGCAACTGATGTTAGTTTTGGGAAACTTATTCTACAGGGTTCAGGGAATGCAGGTACCGGCGCTATGACAGTCGCTTCTGGCGCAACATTGGAGTCAAGTGTTTCATTAAATAATTCCAGTATCGTAGTTAACGGCACTTTAAATGTCACAGATAATATTTCCATAAACGCCCTTACTATCAATAGCGGCGGAACAGTAAACGTTTCTCCAGGAAAAACTTTAACCATACGGGCTAATCAAAACCTAACCGTCAACAGTGGTGGTACATTTTCAGCCGGCACTGGTAGTAAAGTCGCATTTGCCGGGGCATCAACAATTTCAGGTACAATCGTGTTTTACGATGTAGATATTTCCGGTGGTGTAAATTTTGGATCAGCCTCAACAATAAATGGGACATTGGATGTAAAAAGCAATGGTTTTGTTGATCTGACCAATGCCCCTATTTACGCAACAAATTCAACGCTTAAGTATTCTAGCGGTGGTACTTACAACAGATATGCAGAATGGCTTTCCAGTGGAGGTAAAGGATTACCTTATAATGTCCAGATATCTAATGGTACTACCTTGAACTTGGCTACTAATGGTGGAACGAACCAGGCTCGATCCATAGGAGGAACGCTCACTATTGATTTGAATTCAAAATTTCGAATGCAACAAGAGGCCAACAACAGTGGAATGATAGCAACATTGACAGTTGCAGGAAATGTTATCAACAACGGCACACTTGAACTGTCACCTGCAGAGGGGGGAAACATAATAATTGGTGGTAACTTCACACAAAATGGAACTTTTACTAACAACTCCCGAACAGTAACCTTAAATGGTACTTCCCTTCAAACTCTAAGTGGTACCGGTGCTCTTGATTTTCACACTTTGAGTGTAACCAATAGTGGCTCCGGGGCGGTACTTGGTAAGAATATTTCCGTATCCAATTCTGCTACAGTTTCCGGAATTCTTGATTGCTCTACTTTTGCAGTGACAGGAGCAGGTACATTCACACTCAATTCGGGTGCTACACTGAACATCGGGTCAACTGATGGTATTGCCGGCACAGGTTCAACCGGTAATATTCAAACCACGACCAGAAGCTTTAGCACAGGCGCAAACTACATTTACGATGGTTCGTTGGCACAAATAACCGGAAGCGGACTTCCTGCCACAATCAATAAGCTCACACTTAATAATTCAAACGGCATAAGTCTTTCTCAGGCTACAATAGTTACTTCGGAGTTAGGACTGACATCCGGTAAATTGACTTTAGGTTCAAACAGTATTACTCTTGGCTCTGCTGGTACTGTAACCGGTACTCCTTCATCCTCAGCAATGGTAGTTGCGACAGGTACAGGCAAACTTAAAAAAATGTTTGCTGGTACTGGATCTTTTACTTATCCTGTAGGTGATGCTACAAACTACACGCCGGTGACGCTGAACTTTACTGGTGGAACATTCGACGGAACCACATATGCTGATGTGAATTTAACCGCATCGGCTCATCCCAATCTGAATCCGGCCAATAGTAATTTTCTAAAGAGATATTGGACGATTGGTTCTAATGTTGCATCACCAACAGCACAAGTTACACTAAAGTATGTTGATAATGACATTAACGGCGTAGAGACAAACTTCGTAGTTGGCCGTTGGACAGGTACGGCATGGTCCAATCCGACATTTAACGGTCGTGATCCCGATAATAATACAATTACTGCAACAACAGCTGGTTTCTCAGACTTCACCGGTGGTGATGCAGGCGCTCTCCCCGTTGAACTTACCTCCTTCAACGCTGCTATCAGAAACGGTATGGTTGACCTGAAATGGGAGACCAAGACAGAGATCAACAACTACGGTTTCGAGGTTGAGAGAAAATCAGCAACTGCTGACTGGGGTAAGATTGGATTTGTTGAGGGACATGGTTCCTCTAACTCACCGAAGTATTACAGTTTCTCAGACAAACCATCGGGAACAGGCAAGTTCTCATACAGACTGAAACAGATCGACAACGACGGTCAGTTCGAATACAGTCCAATAGTTGAAGTTCTTGTTGACAATCTGCCGAATGGATTCGTCCTTGAGCAGAATTATCCTAATCCGTTCAATCCTGAGACCTCCATCAGGTTTGCTCTTAAACAGGATACCAAGGCTTCACTGAAGGTGTTCAACGCGATGGGTGAAGAGGTTGCCACATTGTTTGACGGTATCGCCGAAGCCGGCAGATACTATGATGTAAAGTTCAGTGGTAATGATCTTTCATCAGGTTTCTACATCTACAAACTCGTTGCCGGAGAATATGTTTCGGTTAAGAAGATGCTTTTGATGAAGTAGTACCTCACCCCCGGCCCCTCTCCTAAAAGGCGAGGGGAGAACCGCATGGAAAATTATTCAGGCTCCCGAGAAATCGGGAGCCTTTTTTTGTTGTTGGTGTGTTTTTTTAGATGGTTCTTGACAAATTGAACTTTTTAGTTGTATATTTGGATTAGAATTATAGCATTTATCCATTTCCCCTCACATAAATGCTTCAAAAGCAAATAATGATAAGTTATTGATCTTCTGCCGCGGCTGCGGCGAAATCTTTTTTGAATTTTTCAAACCACTAACAAGTGTCCGATGGTGATTGCTATGTCATGCTATAATCGTAATTCATTAAAATATCTTTCTCTGCTACTTTTAGTTTCATTCTTAAGTGTGTACGCGCAGGGTTATAACCATATAGCCTCGGATAGCGCGGATAATTACATTATCTTTGGAGATGGTAGCGTGACAGCCAATAGTGGATTCAATGCCTGGCAAATTTCCGGAAGTGGTGGAGTTTTTACAGGACCCGCGCATAATTCCGCTCTTAATTCCAACACTAAGTCGTTTGGGTTCTGGTCGAGATCGGGTTATCAGAATCCAAAAATATCATTCAATACACTTCGCGAGAATGAGCGAATCGTTTTCCAAATGTCTTATGATGCGATTTCTACAGGGAGCCGTGGTTTCGATATTATGAATGGGTCTTCACCACTTTTTACTTTCAGAATAATTTCCACAGGTTATCAATATTCGACTAATTCCGGCGTCACATGGATTCCTTTCGGTAGCACGGCGTCTAAACCTGTACTTACTTTCACATTGGTTAAAGGTGCAGGAAGTTCTTGTAGTATCTCAATTTCGACAACCGCGGGAACAGGGTTGGAAAACACAGTCTTCCCAAATTTGGGGGCAACAATTAACGCTGTGAACTTTTTTGTTGGAGATACGGGTGGTGGTTCTGCTAATGATTTTTTTGTTAATAAAATTTACAAAGACTTGATCGAATATACATCGACACGCGATGGTAACTGGAGTGATCCTTCAACATGGATAGGCGGTGTACCGGGTGTTAACTCTCAAATTGTCATAAATCATAATGTTATTGTGGATAATGTGGCATCTTCAAATCATGGGAAAATTACCATCAACGCGGGTAAAAATCTCATTTTTGGAACGGGTGCTCAAATATCCATTGACGGAAACTGGGCCAACAACGGTACTTTGGATATGACCGCTGGTGGTACAGTCTCGTTTGGCGGGGCTTCCACTCTCACAATTTCCGGAACAAATCCGTTCAACAATGTAAATCTCTCTTGCGGAGTTAATTTCGGTTCTTCATCCACAGTTAACGGGACCTTATCGATAAGATCAGGTGGGTTTGTAAGCACAAATGCCCCGGCATACGGAACTAACTCGACACTTGAATATAATTCAGTAACCGGTTATGGTGTCAGTTTGGAGTGGCAATCATCTAATGAGCCCAAAAATATTACACTGACGTATTCAAGTATAAACCTTCCAAATTCAACAAGAACAGTCCCGGGCAACCTCATAATTGGTTCAGGTTCGACTATGAATTTAAACGGTACATCCGGGGCAGATCTGAATGTCAAAGGAGATTTCACTAATAATGGCAATTTCAACAGTAACGGCAGATTAGTGACATTCAACGGAACCTCGACACAGACAATTGGAGGGTCCGCTACTACAACATCATTTAATTTCTTGATATTCGCAAATGATGCGTCACTAAGTTCCGATATTTCTGCGTCGAACACTTTTGTGATCAATTCAGGAAAAACATTAACAGCCAATGCCCGCGCAATCACTTTAAGCTCAGGGGTAAATTTCTCCAATTTAGGAACATTTACAGCAGGAACCGGTAAAGTTGTCTTTTTGGGGAGTAGCACTATTTTCGGCACCAACACATTTTATAATGTGGATATAAGTGGCGGTGTGGATTTTGGAGCAGCCACTATTAACAATAAACTTACTGTGTTCTCCGGGGGTAGCGCGAAGGGCACAATCTCCTACGGAACGAATGCCACGCTTGAGTACAACGGCAGGACGGGTCACACGGCATCCAATGAATGGCCTGCGTCTAACCCGCCCAAAAATGTCATACTGACATCCAATTCCAGCGTCACCGCTCCTTCGGGCACGAGAACTCTGGATGGTAACCTTACGATTAACGGTGGAAGTACATTTACTTTAAGTGGTACTTCCGGTTCCGACTTTGAGCTGAAAGGAGATTTGGTTAACGCGGGTACCTTATCACCAAACGGAAGATTATTTACGTTTTTAGGGACTTCTCAGCAGACTATCAGTGGTGGCGGCACAACCTCATTTACCTACCTAAAAATTTCGAATGATGTTTCTCTCAATGCAACATCCATTTCAGTTGGTATTTCTCTGACTATCGATGCATCGAAAACATTAACCTGCAATTCAAACAATATTACGATAGCGGGTGGTGGATCATTCACAAATAACGGATTCTTCTCAGCCGGTACGGGTAAAGTAATATTTTCGGGAAGTGGTTCGATCGCGGGAACACTCACCTTCAACAACGTCGATATTTCCGGAGCCGTTAATTTTCAAAGCGCTTCAACCGTTAATGGTGTATTACAAATTCTCCCGAATGGTGCTGTTTCCAATAATGCTCCAATTTATGGTGAAAATTCAACCTTGAAGTATGCAACGGGTGTTGAGTACAATAGATTTACTGAATGGTTATCTACTGACGGTGGCAGGGGATTACCCTTTAATGTTGTACTATCAAATAATACAACTCTGAATCTCGCCAGAATCGATGCACCAACTCAAGCGAGGTCTATAAATGGTTCGCTAACGATAGAAGCAGGTTCCGCGCTCTATTTGAGAACGGAAAAGGTCGGCGATACATACTCTCCAATGACCGGGAGCCTTACTATCAACGGCAACATTGTTAATTCAGGCACTTTGGCATTGTCCACAGCAGTTGGGGGTGACTTAATAGTAAAAGGAAATTTCACAAATAATGGTACTTTCACCCATAATGGCAGGCTGGTAACCTTCAACGGTTCATCGCCGCAAAGTATCAGTGGTTCCTCAACTACCCCTTTCGGTTATGTTGTATTTGATAATGATATATCACTGAGCTCAGGTACTTCAGCTGCCAACAGTTTTGTGATCAGTGCCGGGAAAACACTTTCTGCCAATGCTCAAACTATCACACTCGGTTCAAGTGTTAATTTTTCAAATTCAGGGAATTTTTCAGCCGGAACAGGCAAGGTCGTATTCCAAGGCACGAGCTCGATATCAGGGACTAACAGCTTCTATAATGTCGAGATTAACGGGGCGGTTAATTTCGGAACATCGACGATCAATAATATCTTGACCTTTAAATCCGGAGCTTCAGTAGCCGATAACGTCACTTATCACGCCACCAACTCAACTCTTGATTACAACGGACTAACGGTCTCTGCCGGGAATGAATTTCCTGCAACTAACGGTCCGGCGAATATTACTCTCACCGGCAATTCAAGCGTCACGTTTGGAGTTGCCAGAACAGTGCCAGGAAAGGTGACGGTTACAAACGGATCTTCTCTAATAGTAACAGGCGCGTTGGTATTTAATAATTTCGAGCTGTCCGGCACGGTTAATTTTGGCACTACTTCGACATTGAATGGTACAATGACATTCAAAACGGGTGGAAGTGTATTGGGAACACCTTCCTACGGTTCAAGCTCAACACTGGAATATAGCGGGATAACAAGTTACACCACGGGTAGTGAATGGCCCTTGACAAATGGTCCGAAAAACCTTAGCTTGGTATCAAATGCTTCTGTCGCGGTCGGTGCTGATAGAACTATTTCGGGAAATTTATCGATTCAATCGGGTTCAACCTTGAGGGTTAGTGGAGATCGCAAAATAACACTTAGTGGCACAGGAGCTTCAATAACTCAGAACGGTAATATTGATGCCAATCCAAGTTTTGGGAATACTCTTAATTTTGATATTACGGGAACCTACTCTCTTACCGGAACAGGCAATTTTGATGTATATAATTTGAACGTTAAAAATGGCGCACTTCTGTCTTTGAATGATAAGTCGATGAGAACCGGACAGAATGGTACCATCACAATAGAATCAGGTGGCACGCTTTCGACAGGATCTGGAATTATTGGTGGTTATGGTGGCACTTCCAATTTCACCTTGGCTTCCGGTGCGACACTCGAGATTGGTTCACCCGGTGGTATTGCAAGTTTAGGCAACACAGGCAATATTCAAACAACTAACCGAAGCTACGATGCCGGAGCAAATTACATTTACAATGGCTCTTCCAGTCAAACAACAGGAAGTGGACTTCCGGAATCTCTTTCGGGTAATGTGACAGTCAGCAATATCGCCGGTGTTTTCTTGAGCAAAAGTTATTCTACATCAGGTAATTTTACCGTTTCAGGCAATCTTAACTGTGGAAATTTTACTGTTTCGGGTACAGGTACTTTCACTCTAAGCTCAGATGGAACTCTGAAAAGTGGTTCCGCAGACGGTGTTAATGGAAGTATATTAACTTCCAATAAATCGTTGAGTACAGGAGCCATCTATGAATTTAATGGTTCTGTTCCCCAAGTCACGGGTACAGATCTTCCTGAAACTGTTAGTAAACTTATAGTTAATAATTCCAATGGTTTAACTCTCTCCAAATCGACAGAAGTTACATCTGAATTGGGATTGGTTTCCGGAAAATTAACGTTAGATTCATATTCTCTGACCTTGGGAGCCGCATCTAATTTATTCGGTACCCCTTCATCAAATGCAATGGTAGTTGCGACAGGTACCGGTAAATTAAGGAAGATGTATTCCTCTAACGGGTCATTCACCTTCCCGGTTGGTGATGCCAACAAGTACACTCCGGCAACGGTTGATTTTAAGGGTGGGACACTTGATGGTACCACATATGCTGAGGTAAATTTGACAGCATCGGCTCATCCAAAAAGAAATACAGACAGTCAGAATTACTTAAAGCGATATTGGACAATCAGTTCTAATGTCGTATCACCATCAGCCCAGATTACACTCAAGTATGACGATACGGACATTGAAGGTCTGGAAGATAACTTCGTTGTAGGTCGTTGGACGGGTACTGCCTGGTCTAATCCGGCATTTGACGGGCGTGATATTGAAAATAACACCATTACTGCAACAACCATCGGCTTCTCTGATTTCACGGGAGGGGACGCGGGTGCACTCCCGGTAGAACTTATCTCTTTCAACGTTGCTATCAGAAACGGCTTGGTTGATCTTAAATGGGAAACCGCGACCGAAGTGAATAACCACGGATTTGAGATCGAAAGAATGAGTGCCACTTCAAGCTGGAACAAGATCGGTTTTGTTGAGGGACATGGTTCCTCCAACTCACCGAAGTATTACAGCTTCTCTGACAAACCGGTGGGATCGGGCAAATTCTCTTACCGCCTAAAACAAATTGATAACGACGGTCATTTTGAATACAGCCCCGTGGTTGAAGTGATGGTTGATAACCTTCCGGATGGATACGTCCTGGAGCAGAATTATCCTAATCCTTTCAATCCTGAGACCTCAATAAGATTCGCTCTGAAAGAAGACACCAAAGCCCTGCTGAAGATTTTCAACGCGATGGGTGAGGAAGTTATCACATTGTTTGATGGCATTGCCGAAGCAGGAAGATACTACGATCTGAGATTCGACGGAACAAATCTCTCCTCGGGTTTCTACATCTACAAACTTGTCGCCGGGGAGCATGTTTCTGTGAAGAAGATGGTTTTGATGAAGTAG
>JAEYUD010000104.1 GCA_023433685.1 Bacteroidota bacterium | reverse complement strand
GTAAAATACGCCGCCGCAACTGAATCCGCCGGCATTTTAGCTTTTGTTTTGTAAAAATAATCGCCATCGAGATTAAACAGCTCTCCGTTCCGCATGGCTGAAGCGAAAACCGAATCTTTTTTCACGGCATCGGCAAGCACTTCATAAAATCTGCCTGAAAGTGAATTGAAGGCATTTCCGTCTGTCGTCACCTTTAGCCCCTTGAAGAATTCCTTCTTGAAAGCGCTATAATATTTATCTGTCATCCTCTCAACGTACAGTTTTTTAACCCTTGCGAATTCATTTTCAATCGCTTTTGAGTCTTTCATCACCGTGTCGCGCTTAGAGTCGACATAAAAGATATACCACATCTCATTGAACTGAACCGGTTCGGTGAACTCTCCCGGTTTTTTTGAATAGATAAGGTCTTCAATGTCACGGTCAAACATGCCGTAAGTCATTGTCAATTCGTTACTCGCGCGATCATTCCCATAAATACTTACAAAAAGGGAATCGAAGGGAATGCCATTCCGGAGGAATCCATAGACGTTTTTTATCTGTTCAGCATCGATGTTTCTGATGGCTTTTATCCTGACCTTGGTCAAAGCCTTTGCCAACTCATTCGAAAGTGCCTGCTGCGACTGATCGATCTTGTCTGTTATCTCAGTCTTGAACAAGGCATCCAGCGCGAACATCTTCTCGAACTGTTCTATTCTTTTGGCAACATCCTTTATAGTGTCTAGTCTCATACGCTCCGCTTCGAGCGCGAAAAGTTTTTCAGCTGCAACAGTGTAGATCAGTTCCTCTTTCAAACCATCCACCGCCCCCTTTACATGGGCGATAAATTTAGGAGTCATCTCATATCGAAGGACAAATTCACGGGCAGTGATATCCCGGTCGCCAATCTTTGCCACCATATCCTTGTTAAGCTGCGCGTTCGATTGAAACAAAAGTAGAAGCGCGGATACAGTTGCTAATAAAAGCCGGTTTATTTTCATAATATTTTAGGTTTTTTAATAGTCAATAATTCACGAATTTTGCTTGCCCGTTTTCAACAAATTGACAAAGCACAAATGGAAAAGAAGAAATACCCGGTTGGTTTTTATCTCGTTACGGTTCTCGCGCCGTTCATTCTCTTCGCCCTTATTGAAGTGGCGTTGAGAGTTGTTGGCTATGGGGCATCGGATCCCGCTTTTATCTCTGTACCGGGAAGTGAGGGGAAACTTCTTTTCCTTGATCCCGGGCTCACCAGGAGGTACTTCAAAGGCGCAACGTTTGTTCCACAGTCGATCAATGATGTTTTCACCTCTGTGAAAGACCCCAACACATTCCGTATATTCATTCTTGGCGAAAGCAGCGCGGCAGGTTTCCCGTATGAGCCGAACGGTTCATTCTCCCGGTTCCTCGCGCTAAAGCTAAAGCTGCTCTATCCTCAAAAAAAGTTTGAAGTTGTAAATTTAGGTATTGCGGCTATTAATTCTTATGCAATTTTGGATATACTTGACGATGTAATAGCTCAGAAACCTGATCTGGTGCTTGTTTACACCGGGCATAATGAATTTTATGGTGCCATGGGCGCCGCTTCGCTTACAGCCGTCGGTGGTTCACCCGGGGTCACAAGGTTTATACGCGCGATGAATAACCTCAGAACGATGAAGTTGATCGCTTCCATTTTTTCATCAAATGACATGCCTCTTGCTGCACCCGGACTTATGGAATCACTCGCGAAAGATAAATTGGTTCCGCTTGATTCCGACCTTTACAAAGCGGGTGTTGATCAGTTCAGGCATAACATATCAGAAATTTTTGGATCATTAAAAAAAGCCGGCATACCGGTTATTGCCGGAACCCTTGTTTCAAACCTGCTTGATCAGGCACCTTTTTACCCCGAACTTTCGGGGTCCGGTGAAGCCTTCAAGAAAGGGAAAGAATTTTTCGCGAAGGAGAAATATGCTGAAGCAACTGCAGAACTTATTAAGGCAAAAGATCTCGACCAACTCAGGTTCAGGGCTCCATCAGTCTTTAACAATATCATCAGGGAGGCAGTGGCGGCTAATAGCTTTGGTTTGGTCGCCGTTGATTCTGTCTTCGCCGCCAATTCCAGAGGAATGATCACCGGAAACGATCTTCTGACCGATCACCTCCACCCCAACCTTAGGGGGTATAGTCTAATGGCAGACATTTTTATCTCGGGAATGACTTCTGGGGGGTTCATAAAAGATCAACCCGTGTTTACACCTGGCTCAAACACGCTCGACAGCCTTGTAAAGATTAATTTCCCTTTTTCAAAGCTCGACTCGGCGATAGCATTTTACCGTCTTGCGGGAATCACTTCCCAATGGCCATTTAACAGAAGCGGGAAGATTACGAAGCTTGAGGAGGTCAGAAAACCTGTTGATTTTATCGACTCCCTTGCGATAAAGTCCGCGCGAGGCGAAATGAATTGGGATGCAGCGCATTCATCAGCGGCTGAACATTTCGTAGCGAAGGGCGATGCGAAGTCTGCGGAAATGGAATACCGGGTGCTGATCTCCCAGTTCCACTACCTGCCAAAGTTCTACAACGCTTTTGCCAATGCATTGATGATCTTGCACGACTATGAGGGGGCGGCCGTGGTACTGAAAGATAGTTATGTGGTGAGACCTGATGCATTTTCAACGAAGTGGCTGGGGATATTGGCGTTAAACGACGGTAAACCTGAGGACGCCAAAAGGTGGTTGCTTGAAAGCCTGAACTACAAAGGGGATGATGCACAGACACTCTATAACCTGACAGGTGCTTATATCAATCTGAAAGATTATAATCCGGCAAAGACGTACATACAAAGATGTTTACAGGCAGATCCCAAATTCCCGGGAGCCGCGCAACTCGCGGCTCAGCTTCAGAATATAAAGTAGCTGTCTACTTCTTTTCGGCGAAGACCCAACCGCCGGTGTAGTTCTCACCAATTAAGGTGAAATCGGGCGAATTTTTAACGTCCTGGTAACTGCGGTAGTGTTTCACATGATGGATGTCATCAAGTATAAGCAAATAACTGTGATCCTTCAAGGTTTCGATGGTTTTCTTAAACTCAAGATATCCCACACCACCTGCTGAATCAAGCAGAACTAAAAGCTTCTTGCCTCTCATTTCAGTAAGGTATTTTACGAGCAGATCATCACCCTTGTGATGCGCTTTCATCTCTTTCTTGACTTTCCGCTCATAAACTTTGTTCAGAATTTTGAACCTGGAGTTACCAAGTTCACCTTTAATCTCTTTAATGTAGAATTGGTGGGGATTTTCACCGCCATCGCAGTAGACGTCAGGATACTTGTCAGCATTCTTGAGCATCTCATCATCTTCCACAAATTTTATCGCCTCTGCTCGGTTGAGTGAGAGCCCCCAAACAGGAGTTACAAACGGGTAAGGTTTTAAATTCTCAACCGCTTTGATCCAACTGAAGTAGTTGGCTTCAATGGTTACAAATTTTTCGGGTGATCTGAAGTTGAGAAAAGCTTCCGCGACCATTCTGGTCGAGCCTTTCCCCTGAAATGTACCTGTTTCAAGAACATGTGTAATTTCTTTATCCCTGATCGTTTTTTTTAGCAGTTCCTGCAGGTTTTTATCATCCGACATATACATTGAATAGCCGGGATGTGATGTGTACTGACGCATTTTTCTCTTATTTTAAATTTAAAATCGAATGCCAAAAATAAAAAATCCGGGCAACTTTTCAGCAGCCCGGATCAGAATTCTTTTCAGAAGTATGTTACTTAAGAAGCATCATCTTGCGTGTCTGGGTGAAGCTACCTGACTGAATTGTGTACAGATAGATACCTGAAGGCAATTTGGCAGCATCGAAGCTAACTTCGTAGTTACCGGCTGATTTCTGTCCATCAACGAGAACAGCAACTTCCTGACCGATAGCATTGAAAACAACCAATCTAACATTTCCGGTTTCAGGAATGCTGAAACGGATCGAGGTTGAAGGGTTGAACGGGTTAGGATAGTTCTGGCTCATGTTGTAGTTGGCAGGGATATTGTTGTCAATTTCCTTTACGCCGGTTACAACGTTTGTAAGGTTGGCGGTTGTAATTCTACCGAATGTATCAACAGCGGTAGCGCTTACATAGTTGATATGCCAGTTAAGTGTGTGGTTTGATCCAACACCGGCTTCGTTATCGTTCGCGCCCTGGTTTGTGGCAAGACCGAAGTTGAGACCGTATTTGTACTCAAGACCGAGTGAAGTGTAAGCAGGGAAAAGGATATTCTTCGAGAATATCTTGTCACCAGCTACGAGATCACCATTGGTTCCGTCGTCAAAAAGTCTGATAACCACAGCAGAGTCACTGGTTGGCCAGCCGCCACCGGGCCATCCGAGAGGAGCAGAGCTACCCGCGATGATGGCGTTGGTAACTGATGTGAACGGACCGATAGGGCCGTTTGCACCATTGGTGTTAACTGTGAACTTAATAGTACATGGCTGATTAATAACGGTTGCAAGGCTACCGTCATTGTATGTGCCTTCCTGAACGAGGAAGCCGGCATTGATATCATCTTGTGTGATGATGTACTGCCTGTTGGCACGGCTTTCCCATGCATTGGGTGTGTACCAGTATTTATAGTTAAGTTCTTCGCCCAATGAAACTTCTTTGTTGAAGGTTACTTCATAGATATCAGGGTTAGCGCTGGGGAGCATGATGTTAACTTTAGAAGTCCAGCCGTTAAAGTTACCGTTAACTGAAACGGTATCTGATGCAGGTGTGAATCTTCCTGAAAGTCTTTCAAGTTCCATGTTAACCGAGAAGGTCAAAGAAAGGTTAGTGGTAGCCTGATAGCCGTTGTTGTCAAAATAAACAACATCAAGCACAGTCGGGTTACCCGCAACAGTCAAACTTCTGTTAGCGATTGATTCCCAAACATCAGCACTTGCAGACACATCTCTGAATCTGAATTTGTACTCTGCTGTGGCACCTGTGGCACCGACTGCAGGCACGGTAACGGTCCAGATGGAGTCATTATTTGCCGGTTTGGTGAATGGATTGTCAGTACCCCACCCGTTAAACGCGCCACTGACAAAAAGAGTGTCAGCGTTAGGATCAAAGTTACCAAGTGTAACCTGTTTTCCCATGTTGACCTTAAAAGTCACCGCGTTCTGGGCGAAAGCCATCGAAGCCATGGCTGTTAAAATTACAACAGCCGTAAAGATTCTTTTCATAGCGTTTCTCCTCATTAGTTGAATTTGAGATTCAAAGTTATTGATTGTTATTTATGAATTAAATGCTAAAATTTAATACCCATCGAGAAGTACTGAGTGTTTTTCAGTATCCCGAAATCCTGATACGCGTAGTCGAATGAGAGACCCAGGCCTGGGGCAAAATCGTAGTTCAAACCGAATCCAAGGGTAAGCCCCTCTTCCGCGTTGTTGAGCCCGAGTGATTTATACCCTGCTCTTACAGCAAGCATGTTTTTGTACGCGATCTCGCCACCCACATTGAGGCTCTCCGAGTTGTCACTCGGGTGAAGCGCGTCAACACCGGCGGTGAATCTGAAATCTGAAGTGTTGATCACATCCATCGCCACACCAACCTTAAACGTCAGTGGAAGCGGGAACGGATCGGTCTTCAGTTTCGCGAGGATCTGGTCGTTGTTACCATATTGAGTATTGTCGATATCGTAAAGAACATAAAGGTCTTTGCCGTCCATGGTCATTTCACCACCGAAGTTCGAAATGGTGGCACCAATTCTGAGACCGTAGATCTCTGAAAGGAAGAGTACACCAAGATCGAAAGCTACAGTGGAAGCACTGGTGTTCCAGATCTTCTGCTGAACATATTTAACTGTACCACCGATCGAGAACCTGTCGGTGAGGTTCATCGCGTAATGAAGCCCCATCGCGAGGTCTTTCGCGCCATAAGTAGCGCCCGTTCCCTCGGGTTCCTTGATTGTGGTGATCTCTGTTTCGCCGTAGTCAAGGTAGGTAACGCTCGCGCCAACAGTTCCAAAGTCACCGAGACTCAAAGCCGCGGCGGCGTAGTTGAAGTTGATGTCAGCGAACCACTTGGTGTGCGAAAAATAGGCTGCACTTCCGCCCATTCTGGAAACCCCGGCGGGGTTCCAGTAAAGGGCTGTAATATCGTTGGCTGTGGCTGTGAAAGCCCCACCCATACCGACGGCTCTTGGCCCGATCCCAATCGACAAGAACGGAGCGGCGGTAGAGCCGACTTTTGACTGCCCGTACATCATGGTAGAGGCGGTCATAAGAACGATCAAAATAAATAGTCTTTTCATTCTCTAACTCTCCGCTATTTGATTAAGGCGAACTTGCCGATTTTGGTTCCTACATTCGGAATTTCAACGGTGTAAACGTACATTCCGAACGCAGCGTCAAGATTTTCTTCAGTTCTGAGATTCCAGTATACATCACCTACATAAAGGTCTGTAGCCAGCAGGGTCTTGATCAATTCACCCTTTACAGTGAATATCTTGATTGTTGATCCCGGTGGAATGTGAGTAAATCTGATCTCCCTCTCACCACGACCGCTTGTCTGGGTACTTAAAAGTCTCGCTTCGCCCTGATGTGTCACCACATACGGGTTAGGAACAACTTTTATCATATCCATCTGATTCGATGCCGCGGTGTTGTCAATAGAACTCGCTTTCATATTGAAGCGGTATGAGTCAGCACTTGAGAAAGGCTTCTTTGTGTATGCTTTCAGTAGACCTGAAGTGGGAAGTGGCGCGTTAACCGCATCCATGAAGATATTAAGCCTCCATGTACGTCTCTTTACACCATTAAGGTCTTCCTTAAAGTAGATGTTGTGAACCGTGCTCTGTGTACCGGTCTTGTAGTATACAAATGGCACATCCGAGTTGTCTTTGAACCGTTTCACTTTAAAGTTGGTGTTTCTTGCCGCGAATCTGTTCGCTGATGTAGGAGGCATCAGAGTGTCGGCGATCGATCTGCCATAGGCAGTGTCAGCACTGAACTCAAGGTAGTAATCATCAGCCCAGATGGTGCCGGTGTTTGTACCAACAAGGAAGGTGGTAAATGTGAATCCGGGGAATTGAACTGATCCGGCTCCACCGGCAGCAGGAATTGTGTCCTGACTGTTTACATACCATCCTGATTTAGTTGTGTCAAGCTTGATCACTTCATCATTGGCTATCTGCATTCTAAAGCCGTCATGGATCGGTGTGGAACCACCGAATACTGTTGCTTCCCGAATCACAGTGTCGCCGGTCGTCACATTCACGAGTGACCATGACGAGGTATATTTCTGAAGCGATGTGTCAGCGAAAACCACTCTGTAAGTGTAGTTTGGTTTAATCGCTTTCTGATCAACCACTTCAACACTGACCTTTCCAGTTCCTCTTGGTGTTGCTTCCGGGGCAATTGACTCCAGACCGGCATTAACGTATCCGAGAGGTCTCGCGCCGGGTGTGATGTAGCCGGTGTTATCGTCGGTTACAATTTCACCTGTATTGGTCCGGAAAATATAACTCGAGTTTTCACTCGGGAATATATTATTGGTAGCATCACCACGATCATAAGCTGCAACCGCGTAGTAG
>JAEYUD010000231.1 GCA_023433685.1 Bacteroidota bacterium | reverse complement strand
TGGACAGAGGCGGCACGCCTGCTGATTGAGGAAGTCAGGCTCAATGCACCTGATGCATTCAGCTCACTTCACCTGCAGGATCTAAACCTGAGTGTGGTTGAAGAAACCATCCCGATTGAAGGTCAGTCGAGTGATGTGAGCATCCAGCAGAGAATGAAACTGAGATTCGGAGAGCATGAAGTCTACATGACCGATGACGAGTTAAACGGACTGATCGACACTTACGAACGGTATGTCGAGAAGCATAGGGTAAATTCAGGTTTTGTGACTTACCTGATTGAGGGGGAATGAATTTTATCGAACAATACCCAATCGAGGATCTGCGACCGGCAGACTATAACCCGCGCAAGATCGCGCCCGGGAGTTTCGAACGACTGAAGGAATCTCTTTCCAAATACGGCGTAGTGAAACCCGTCATTCTGAATGGAAACGGTGTGCTTACTGCGGGTCACCAACGAATAAAAGCCATGAAAGCTCTGGGAATGAAGACAGTGCCGGCAATTATGCTTCGCGACATTTCTCTACATGACGAAATCAAGTTTAACCTTTTTCACAACTCGATTGAGACGAGCAAAAGTTACGCGCGGATTCTCAATGCCGATCAGATCCCTGTCGGTTACAGCTTTGTAGAGTACCCAAACTACGAAGTCGGCGAAAACCTGAATTCAACGATCGTGAAGAGTATCAATGATCTCTACATGAGGTATGGCAACTGGGGATCTGTCGTCTGCGATCACGAGGGGCGGATTATCCTTAACTCCGATTATGCGGTTGGGATGGCAAGGTACAAAGAGAAGCTTCTGGTTTATAAGGTCGGAAATGATGGTTTGGATCTATGCAAACTGCTGAATGAGAACTATGGAAGTTACTTTTACGAGGCATTACAAATCAAACCATGGGTGCAGCACCATTGCCAGATGAGTCGGGTGAAGCGTGATGAGAAAGAAGCCTTGAGATCAACTCTTTATGAAACGCACGTTCTCCCCTACTTGAAGAAAGACCAAACCGCGATCGATTTCGGTGCCGGAAAGATGGCGTATGTAAGTTATCTCCAAGGGAAAGGGTTTAGGATAACTGGTTATGAACCGTACTTCAAACGGAATAATTCGGAGATACTGATCTCGCGGGTTGTTGAGGACATTCAGAAAGTTTACCGTGCGGTCGAGAAGCACGGTCTTTTCGATGTGGTAATCCTCGATAGCGTGATTAACTCCGTTACATCGCTCGATTACGAACGATTCGTTATGACGACCTGCAACGCGCTTCTTAAACCTGATGGTACCTTTTTCATGGCAACCAGGTGCAAGGAGTCAGCTGATCAGCGCTTCACTCTGACGAAAAGCACTTCAAAAGGACGTATCATAGAGTTCCTCGATGAGAATAATTTCTCGGCCACCTTCAGGCAGAAAGTATGGACGCTGCAAAAGTTTCACAGTAAGGATTCGTTCCTTAGATTAGTTGGAACGTATTTCGACTCCATGGAATATTCAGCCAGTAGCAGTCAACATTACGCTGTCGCCAAGGGGCCGAAGCAGTTTGATGAAGATGTTTACCGTGAGGCATTGGAAGTGGAATTCAACATGGAGTACCCGGGCGGGTACAAACATAACAAACATGAAAAATTAGTAAATCTACTAATTAAATTAGTAAGGAACAGGTATGAATCCGACAATTCTTGAGCTCGAAGTTACCGGCCGATTCAGGTATCTGTGGCTCAAATATGTGACAGGCGTAAATCTTAATGTTCACTGTGGCCGATCACTTCTCGGAAAATACAGCGAGCTGGTTTCTGCTGATCTGACCATGTACGACAGATTCGATCTTGATGAACACGAAGCAAAATACTTTTACCTCTGCGGTGTGGCAACTCCCCCAAAATGGGGAAATAACTTCCATTTAGCATTTAGATATGCCGAGGGTAAAACCTTAGACGTGGAGAGATTGGGAGTAAGAGTGCTAATTGCCAATGCAGAAGAAATCCCAATCCAATGGGTTTCACCGAGCAACAATCCCTCTACTCCAGAGTGGGTTCGAGAGCTCGCTCGTAACCGGGGACCGGCGTATTTTACGTGCAGGAACTGGCAGTTTGCATGTCAGATTGCAGAAGAGGTTGGTTATGGCAGGTGAGCAAATTATCTGGTCGCGTGTTGATGCGGTTGTGAATCTGATTTTAGAGAATACGAGGTACCTCGATGGCAAGCGACACAAAGAGTTAAGTCAGCTTGTATCTGATAAATTTCAGGTTTCTGTAAGAACGGCACAACGGTACATAGCGGCCGCAAAAGCCGACATCAAAAGCATGACCAGCGGTAAAACCGAGACCGCACTCGAACGCGCACTTATGGATCGCGAATTGCTCCTTGTTAAGGCGAAAGGCGTTTGGAACGAGAAGAAGAAGCAGTTCGATATCCCACCAGATTACTGGCTCTTTCTTGAAGCGGCCAAGGATCGTGACAAACTGCTCGGGCTTTACGTCGATAAGCAGAAATCAGAAATGGTTACCAAGAACATCGAGATGAGCAGGTTTACCGAATTCGGATTAGAGCAACTCGCTAAGGGCGTTGATATCCAGATTGTAATGCTCGATCCGCGAGCTTACCGGATCGAAAATGAATGAACAAGTTGCAGTTGATGGCACAAGCTGAACTCGAGAGACGAAAGAGACAGCAGGAGCGACAAGCTTTTGAGGAGTCGCGTTTGGATGTGTACCGGCGCGATCCCCTTTCGTATTTTGAGGAGAGGCTGGGGATCAGGCGTGAGACGATAGATTGCAATATGATACCTGAGAACAAAGATCACAAATGGGACGGGACTCCGAATCCGTTCATGGCCATTGTTGAGGGGTTAATGGAAAGCCGTTGGGTCGGCGTTGAATCGGCGACCGGTACAGGAAAGACGCACTTCGGCGCGTTGGTCGTACTCTGGTTTCTTGAATGCTTCAGGAACAGTATTGTGGTGACTACAGCTCCGAAGCAAGACCAGTTGACACTTCATATTTGGAAGGAGATATCGAAACTCTATCCGAGGTTCCGAAAGGGTGAATATACAAGTTTGAAGCTGAGAATGAGCCCCGGGAAAGATGACTGGCTGGCAGTTGGATTCGTGGCAGGTATTAAAGCCAATGAAGAATCCAACACCAAGGCGCAGGGATTTCACGCAGAGCACATGTTGATTATTCTTGAGGAAACACCTGGTGTACCATTGCCGATCATCAATGCTTTCAAGAATACGAGTGTGGCACCTCATAATTTAATTTTGGCATTCGGTAACCCAGAGCATCAGTTGGATTCACTTCATAGGTTCTGTCAGTTACCGAGAGTAAGGCACATTAGAATTAGTGCGTTCGACCACCCGAATATTGTCTTGGGGAATCCGCTATTCATTCCTGGTGCTACAAGTCAGGCAGGTGTAAACGGGATTATCGCAGATTTTGGTCAAGGTTCTCCAATGGCTCTTTCGCGTACGAGAGGGATATCGCCTGAGCAACCTTCTGACGCTCTGATCAGAATCGAGTGGATCATGAAAGCGGTCGAAAGTGGAATAACTTCAAATCTCCTAAATTCAAGAACTTTAGATCCTTCAATAGCTGGCGAATGGGCATTGGGTGTGGATGTGGCTAATTCTGAAATGGGTGACAAAGCGGCAATCACAATGGGGATCGGATCAGTATGCTTAAGCTGTGAAGACTTCCAGTGTCCGGACGCGAATCAGCTCGGGCATCAGGTTTACAGACTGATTAAGGAAAAGGGTATCAGTGAGAAAAGGGTTGGAGTTGACGGTGTTGGTGTTGGTGCCGGCACGGTAAATACCCTGCGGGAGTACGGATTGAGGTGGAAAGGAATAAATCTGCAGGGTGGCGCGGGAATGGTGAAGGTGCACGGGAAGGCGGAACAGTTCAACAATCTAAGAAGCCAAATGTGGTGGCAGGCGCGTGAAGATCTGCGAAACGGCGAAATCGCGATGCCGAATGATACCGAACTGATTGCAGATCTATCAGCACCGAAGTTTGAGACCAATAACAAGGTGATAATCGTGGAAGGGAAAGAGGAGATCAAGAAGAGGCTCGGTCGCTCCCCTAACAAGGGCGACAGTTTTGTTTACTGGAATTGGGTAAGAGTGAAGCGTGGCGGGCTTGGTGAGGCCAGACCTGTAGCGGGAATTAGGTTATAACTGAATTTGAGCATATGAGGATGCAAGATGAATAGCAAAGATGTTGTGAAGATGATACAAAATGCCGGTGACCAGATCAATAATCAGATCATTTGGGATTTGATAAACGATCACAAGCCGGTGCGTAACAGGATGTTGAGGGATTATTACGAGTATGCCGGTCACGTGCCCATAAAAGACAGGAAGTTCGATAACGAGAGTAAGCTTAACAACAAGCTCGCGAACGATTTTAGAGGTGAAATTATCGACGGGATAACCGGTTATCTATTCGGGCAACCGGTCACGTGGAAAGTAGATGAAGATACCTATGGAGAAAGCGAAATGGCGCGGATTGAGGCGGCGATAAAGAGTTTCAGGAAGCGAAACAACGTTGAAGATCTCGACTCAACTACAGGTGAAATGGCATCAATTTGCGGGTACGGCGCGAGACTCTGTTGGATCGACAAGGAAGCCCAAGAGCGGGTTATGAATCTTAACCCTTGGGAGGTGATCTTTGTTGAGGACGCGACACTTCAAGAGGTGGTTTACGCTCTGATCTATTACACAGTGACGGAAAAGAAGGGTGATTCTTCGATAGAGAGGACTGTGGTCGAATGGTACGACAAGACGAACGTGACCTATTTTGTAAGTGATGACACCGGCACTTTCAGGCAGGACGCAGAGGCGTTGTTCGGCGTATCGGGTCCACATCTTTTCGATCGCGTGCCGGTCGTACGATTCAACAACAACAACCTGCAGATCAGTGACTTCGAGAAGGTGCGCGATCTGATCGATGCTTATGACCGGTTGACTTCTGACGTGCAGAATGAGATTGAGGAATTCAGGTTGGCGTACCTTCTGATCTTTGGGGCGGAGATCTCGCAGGAAACGATCGTGAAGCTGAGGCAGACCGGTGCTCTTGGTTTGGCTGAGGGTGAGGATGCCAGGTTCCTTACTAAACAGGCAGACGCGACCTTTATCGAGAACCACAAACGGACACTCGCGGAGAATATTTACAAGTTCGCAAAAGCTGTGGATATGTCAGACGAAAAGTTCTCCGGACAGGGGCAAAGCGGTGAGAGCAGAAAGTGGAAATTGTTGGGTTTGGAGTTCCGCGCGAAAACGAAGGAGCGAAAGTTCAAGGCGGGATTGGATCAGATGATGCGGGTGATCTGCTCTGCATGGAAAACGAAAGGGATCCCGTTGCGGTATGAGGATCTGGAATTCACTTTTAACCGGAATTTGCCTGTTGACATGCTGTACCTTGGGGATGTTGCCGGCAAACTGAAAGGGATCGTGTCGGATGAAACCCTTCTCGGGATGTTGCCTTTCGTTAGTGATGTGCAGAGGGAGTTGGAGTTGATCGATAAAGAGAGATATCAGAACGGCGTGGGGATACTGGATCAAGTTCAAACTTCTGAGGGAGTGGCGTGACTCCCAATGAGAAGATCGCGAAGCTTCTACAGGTCTCCGATCTGGAAGCTGAGAAGATAATTCTTGGTTATGAGAAAGAGCTTGCCAAGGCATATGGCGCGGCACTCAAGGACATTAAACAGATGATCGCTGATATGTTCGAGAAGTACGGTGACGAAGTGACCTTCAAGGATATGGTGGCTTATCAGAGACTTACGAATCTGGAACTGGAAATCGCGAAGCAGATAAAAACGCTTACCGGAAAAGGTAAAAGGACGGTTGAGAAAGCCTTTAGAGACATTGTTTCGGAGAGCTTTACTGCAACCGGTGGAGCCATAAACAAGAGCTTGGAAGTGACGGTGGGCTTTGGGGTGCTGAATGAGGAAGTCATAAAAACCGCGATCATTAACCCAATGCAGAGGATCACGTGGCCGGAAGCTCTGCAGGAGAATTCGGCCAAGTACCTTTCTCAGATCAAGACGGAGCTTTCGCAGGGATTGATAAGGGGAGAAGGATATGCCAAGATCGCGAAACGGCTGGAGAAAACTACTGAGATGTCTGCGAATAAAACGATCAGGATCGTGCGGACGGAAGGCCACCGGGCGCAAAGTATCGGTAGAAACCTGGCAATCGATAAAGTTGAGGGAGCAGCTGATCGGCTCGGTCTAAAGATGAAACGGGTGTGGGTTGCAACAAATGATGATCGCACCCGGGACAGCCATAAAGCCATGGATGGTAAAGAAGCTGATGACGACGGACTTTTCACACTCCCAAGCGGAATAAGAACAGAGGGCCCCGGAATGTCAGGTGTCGCCGAAGAGGATATAAACTGCCGGTGTACGGTTAGGGTTGAGGTGGCATAACACCACCCCTAATTCACTTTCTCAAATTCTCTACTCGTGAAGTACATATCCAAGTTCAGGAACTTGCTGTCGCGGTCGTAGGAGATAATTAGCTCGATAACATCCTGATTTGATAGATTGTACCGGCTTATATAACTATTTCCAGTCTTCAATAAATTGATGAGATCGGTCTCGGTGTAGTCTTTCCAGTAATAACCTGTGCCGGTGTAGATGTGGCGCTGAGGAGTTGTAGTGTAGAGAAAGAGTATCCCCTTATTGTGCTGATCTGCGAGCTTGAATGTGGAGTCGATATCGCCGAAGTATAAAAAGCTGAATCGCTTCTGCTGAAGGCGGTTATCAATGAATTTATAATGACTGCTTGAAAGACGATCATCACGCTTCTTGTAACTGACCATGAGCGATAACTGGTTACCATCAACTATAGTATCGATTTGGCTCACTGAAGCATCAAGTTTGTCATGCTCCCAGATTTCGGCCGGTGAAGCATAGAATTTCGGGTAATGCTGATATTGGGCGAAAATCGATGTGGTGAGAATGAGTACAGCGAGAGCGAACTTCATTAAATTTTTCCTTGCTAAAATGATTGAGAGCGTTGTTAAAAATTATTGAATTCTGACGAGATAGGCAAGAAGAAAACCCCAGTTCCCGGGGTTTTTCTTTTTTGGGTGGGGATTAATCTTGAAGGTCGGGGTTGATGCTCTCCATATCGAGTTTTTGAAAGAGGGCAATAATGGCATCTTCTATCTTTTTATATTCTTCTCTCGCGATCGGGGTTTTTACCCGGGAGCGCTCTTTTTCTACTCTGCTCCAGAGAGCCATTACGGTTGTCCGATCTTGAATTACTTCGCTCTTTTTCATTCACGCCTCGAGTGGTCTGAGTTGTGTGGTGAATTGTTTGAGGGATTCGAGTTTCTGATTGTAGATTTCGGTGACCATTACGAGCTCGATCTCGAGCTCTGCAATATCCATCTGATAGCCTGCCCGGTCTTCCGGGGTATCGTTTGTGCTATGGTCGTTCATCAGGTTTTCGAGTGCGCTTATTCGGTTCTTGAGGGCGGCGATCCTGTGGATCATGGTTGCCATGTCCATGATGAGTGCTGTCTGGCTTCTGAGGGTTTGCTGTAGGTTCATATTTATTTTCCTTTCTTATTGGCAATTGAGGTTTGAGTTTTTAAGGATCTGGTTCCACTCATGGACTGCTGATTCAAGAGCTTGCCTCGCATCGTCTCTTTTCTTGGTGTACTTTTCGATGTCTGTAAGGTGGCTTTCGTCATTCGTCTTTTCGAAAAAGATCTGACTTTGTTCGACCCAATCCTTATACATTTCGTAGTGTGCCTCGTGTTCAGTGATGATCGTTGTCATTCTGCTAAGGCTGTTTGATATCTCAATTGATCTGTGGCTGATTGTTCTTGACTGCATTTTTATGTCTCCGTGTTATGTTTAATTTCTTATGATTAATATAGGATTAGAGCAATACGGGTCAAGTTTTGAGAGAAAATAAAAGGAGAAAAATTAATCTCTAACCTTATTTATAATAAAGAGTTACGGACTTATATCCACCACAGTTCGCAATCTTCCTAAAAAGTTTGGGTTGCCGCGCCCCCACTTCCGGACTAAAATTCACCTAAAAATTTTCGCAATTGTTGAACTGCACGGGCAGAGTACCGGCAGGGCAAGAAAAGGAGACATAATGGACTTGGAGAAAGTGATCGCGTTCCTGAAGGAAAAGGAAGCGGGCGAAGACGTCATCAATTTTGTGCAGGGACTTAAGCCGGTTACAGTTGACACGGTAAAGGACTATATTGAGAACACGGATGATGGCAAGAAACTTGCCCAAACCTTGACCGACGTAAGGGTGACGAAAGGAATCGAGAGCTGGAAGAGCAATAACCTTCAGAAGGTTCTTGATGATGAGATCGCCAAACGGTACCCCCCTGAGTCGGAAGCTGATAAAAAGCAGCGCGAGCTGGAGAAGAAACTCGACGAACTTACGACGGAGTTGAAGAAAAAAGATCTTCTTGCAGCGGCGATCAAGAAGGCGAACGAAAAAGGTTTGCCGGTCTCGCTGATTGACAGGTTTTTGGGTGACGATGAGGAGAGTACCGAAAGGAATCTGAGTGCATTAGAACAGGAGCTAAAAAAAGCAGTGGAAACACAGGTTGAGCAGAAATTCAAATCGGGTGGGCGTGAACCCGGGGCTGGTGGTACTCCGCCGGTCATTCCGAAGGAAGGAAGCTCGGAACTTGTGAAAGAGCTGCTGAGTCAAGTTTAACAAAAGTAAAAATAGAGGTTTGATATGCCTATAATAAGTGGCGTAAACAATTCAGCTAACGCGGTGGCTATGAACTTGCTGCCGGACATTGAGCAGGTTCTCGTAAAGACAAAGCCTTACCAGACGCCGTTGCTCAATCTTTTATGGTTCAGCGGCCGGCCGGCGAAAGAAGTGATCAGCCAGCTCGGCAAATTTGAGTGGTTTGAAAAAGGGTACTACCCTCACCAGACCACGAACAAGACGACTATAGCCGCTCTGGGAACCCCGGCAACACTGACGTTGACGAGCTCGAACTGCAACGATATTGCAATTTTCAACATCGGTGACATCGTTCTTATAGAAGAGACCGACCAGATGGCATACGTTTCTGTAAAGAACGCGTCACAGGTTGTTCTGACACACATCGATGGCACTACGGCGCTTATTCCGATTCAAACCGAAGGCGGGTACCTTAAGATCATCGGATCGAGGAACACCGAATACGATGGAGTTAGGACCGGCGCGAGAAGTGCGGAGGTTGCATTTGAGAATTATCTGAACATTTTCAGCGAAAGCGTCGCGTCAACCGGCCGCTATCAGGCCGGGAAAAACTGGACTGATGGCGTGGATCATGCCGCAATGGTTGCCCAGAAAATAGAAGAGATGAAACTTCAGGTTGAGAGGTACTTCATGTTCGCGCCTTCAAAGGGCTACGCGACTGCCGGAAACTATCGCACGACCTGGGGACATGGATTCATGGGGAGGATTGTGAGCAACGTGAATTCGTATTCTTCAGCTCTTGACGAGGATACCTTTGACGACCACCTGAAGGAAGTGTTTGCTCAGGGCGGGAACAGGAAGCTTCACATGTGCGGAAGCGGTCAGCTTATGGATCTTAACAAGATATTGAAAGCCCGGTATGACATAAACCCCAATCCGGTGACAAACATCTACGGTGTGAACCTTAAGGAGTACGTGACTCCCTTCGGTATAGTGGATGTCATGTGGAACCCTGTGATGGACGGCAAGTTCCAGAATTATGGATTCACGATCGACGTCGATAAAGTGCGTCTGCGCTTCATGGCGAACGACGACAAAGGTTCGAGAGCGTTTAGGATTGATGAGAACGTTGAGACTCCCGGAGTTGACGGTAAAGTCGATAAGCTGCTTATGGATGTCGGGCTCGAGATCCACGAGGAAGCTTGCCACGGAATCTTGAAGAGAACGTGATAATTGATCTCCCTGCCACTTCCCTGCCCCCTTGTATCGGGGGCGGGGCAAGTGGTTTTTTTTGTAAACATTCGATAATTCGAGGTAATTAATGGCGACAAAATTCATTTCAAAGTTTCTATCATACGGGATAACACTTCCGAGCAAAAAGACGGCAAGATTCAGGGACAGGCAGTTCATCACTTCTGATACTGAACTGGCCGAGGAACTACGGCAGTCACCGGCTCACGGACGGGATTTTGAGGAAATAGTTGAGAGCTCACCTGCCGAGGGTGGTGAGGGTGAAGCAAAGGGCAAGAAGAAGTAGTCATGGCCATTGTTACGGTTGAGGAAGTTAAGACGCTGCTCGCAATCCCGAGTGATGATGTGACGAAAGATGACCAGATAGAGATCATGATTCCGATAGTTGAGGATTTCGTAAAGAGACACTGCAATGATGAGTTCACGGATGGTGAGGGCGTCACTTCCTTTCCCGGAGGTTTAAAACTTCCTGCGGCACAGCTGATCGGGTATCAGCTGGAGTTCAAAGGTGTGGCGCAAGAGAGTATCGGTGATTATTCGGTTTCGTTTTTCGTGAGCATTCCTGACGGGGTGAAAGCTATGCTGAAACCGTACAAAAAAGTGAGATTCGTGTGAGCGTGAGGCAGTACTTCAAACAAGCTTGCGAGCTTCACACGGTAACAAGGACAGTTGATGCCGGCGGTGCTGTATCCGAGGGGTTCAGCAAGCTGAGGGAATTTAAGGGAAGGGTCAGGCTTCTGCAAGGGCGTGAGCGCCTTATGAATGAGAAGCCGGGATATGATGCGACTCACCGGCTGTACCTGGACAAGGGTATTACAGTCGGGCTTTCAGACCGGATAAAATGCGAGATATTCTGGTTTGACGTGATCAGCGTGAATTACCTCAACGATGAGGCTGACCATATCGAGGTTGATTTGAAACTGGTGGTGGATCTGTGAGATTTGTCGAGCTCCCAATTCTGTGGGATAACAGTGATGGAGAGGATTTCAGCCTCGATAATACAGAGCCGGACTTCATTTATGTGAATGCCGATATGATATTTAGCGTTTCGGATTCAGCGGATGCACCCGGGTGTAGCGTGATCACAGAGCCAAGCGGAAGAGGATTTTTAGTCCCGTTAACCACTGCTGAGGTTCTCGCGAAATTAGCTGAGAGGAAGGAAGTATGAGTCTTGTATTGTTTTTTCTTGCCGGCGTCCTGAACGGTGGCATGGATATGATAAAGTTCAACTGGAACCGGTTCATCTTCAAAACCGAATGGTGGCTTGAAACAGGTTCTTGGGCACCCGCATTGAGATCGTGGTTGCTGAAACACGTGGCAACGATGTTTGCCGGCGGTTGGCATCTCTTAAAGTTTTTGATGGTGATTTTGATTATCGGGACGATCCTTGTGTACGATCCGATTTTGAGCTGGTGGATTGATTAGTGGCGGGTTTATTTTGGGATATTATACGATCTGGAGAGCGTGATGGCGTTATTGAATTTTAAGCAAAGGGTGACCTACAAACTGATCGGCTCGTACATGCGGGCATCAGAATATATTATGCAGGCATGCAAGAAGAATGCGATCGTCTTGCATTTTACTGCCGGCTATGGGGACGCGATCGGGGTAGGGAAGTTTTTCGAATACCTTAAGGGAATGGTTGCTACATGTTACGCCTGCGGACGTGATGGGTTGATCGCGGAATTCTTCCCACCTGCATACTGGGCGTACCATCTGGGGAGTACGATCTATAACGAAATGCGAACGATCGGCATAGAGATCGTGAATATAGGCCCCCTCTGGGCGAAGGGTGGACTTCTTTACGACGCTTACGGAAACAAGTATACCGGTGAATATATCACACTGAAAACGCCGTACAAAGGCGTTTTATATTTCGCAACATTCACGGAAGAGCAGTACGAGAATGTCGGAAAGTGGGCGGCAGAACGATGCATCGCGTTCGGGATCCCGCCCGTGATAAACTCAAATTTGGATTATGTAGTGGATAACGAAAAGCTCGTCGGAATTACCACGCACACGCATTTTCGGCAAGACAAGTATGATATTGGTCCGGCGTGGGATTGGGCGAAATTCAAGGGATATTTCGACGCAGAGTACGCGAGATTGAAGGCGGCGGCATGAAGTGGATTAAACCGGGACTGAGGAAGTACAGCGCGTTTCTGATCAGCCTGTTGGCTTATTGTGCCATTTTCTCGGTAACGGTGTTCGCGAAGTACATAGACAGCGCGAATATCCCCGCTTTCGCCTTCCAACTTGGCGTTGGTATCGCATCGGTAACAGGCGTGTTTTACGCCGGCAATGTACTTTCAAAAAGGATCGGTGGATATGAAGGATACAGGTACATGGGTGATGGCGGGAATTATCCTGCTTCTGGCTGGGGTGTTGGTGTGGCTCCTGACCAAGCCAAGTCCCAACAAGGAATTTCGGGAATATAAAGAGGGAAAACCTGACACGGTTACAGTGGTGAAAACCGATACTTTAACAGTTGTGAGGAAAGTTCAGGAGAAGGTTTTTGTGCCGGTTGATAGAATAATTCGATTTGGCGCGGACTCTTCACAGATCGACACTTCCATTGTGATGAGAGACAGCATTAAGGTTCATTTCGCGGGGACAACATTCCCTGCAATTGACAGTTTGAATTTTGAAATTTCAGTTGAAGCACCACTTCGGGAAATCCTGAGAGAGGTGACCAATACGATTAAGCAGACAGATACATTAACGATCAATGAGGTTATTGAGGTTCCTGCCCCATGGTATGACCGGTTTTGGGTGGGAGCTGTAACAGTAATTACAGTCATTTTATCAGTTGTAGGATTTTTATGAGCAAGATAGATGAGGCGCTGCGTAAGGAGACGGCGAGTTTGTTAGAGATACAAGAACTTTCGAAAAGGATTGATGGTCTGGAGAGTGCTGTCCGTGACCTTACGGAGATTCTGAAAGCCGATTTGAAGGAAACCAAGGAGCGGCAAGCGGAGCTTGAAGAGAAGGTGGAAAAGCTGGTACAATTCAAAAACATGTTGATCGGGGCTTTGATCCTTTCAAACATTGTAGTCGGGATAGTGGTAAAGTTTTTCTTATGAAAGCCAGCTGGACAGATCCAAACCTGCAAAGTTTCCGGCAGAGGATCGTGGATAAACTGACTGTAGCAAGTGAAATTGTAGTCAGTGCCGCGATTGAGAAATGCCCGGTGGATACGGGAAACCTGCGAGGCTCGATAACTGCTGAAGTTGATGAAAACGCCTTGGTTGCAAGGGTGGGAACTCCGGTGGAGTATGCCCCCTACATTGAGTTTGGTACGGGCGAGTATGCTGAAAATGGCGATGGCAGGAAGGGCGGTTGGTTCTACGAATACGACGGGAACAAGGGTGAAAAAGGAAAGCGGTTTACCCGGGGAAGTAAACCGCAACCGTTCCTGAGACCAGCATTGATCGAGAATAAAGAGAAGATCGCGGGGTTATTGAATGCTTCCTGAGTTGAGAACAAGCCTGTATACCGCACTTAAGACGGTGCATGATGATGTATACTTTGTTGAAGCTCCTGCCAATCAGTCACTTCCTTATTTCGTATTCTCCCCTGTCACAGGCGGGGTTAGATGGGACACGATGCATAAAGATGAGGAACAGTACATCCAGATCAATGGATATGGAAAGGATCTACAAGAGCTTGAAGGGATCAAAGAGGAGATCAGATCGCTACTCGATAACCATCCAGATGCGATCGATCTTGATACTCCGTTTAGAGTTTACGACATAACGGAACAAGTAAACAGGGCTGCCAAACTCGGCGAGATATGGCAGTTCACATTGCAGTTTAAAATCACAATCCAAAAAAGTTAGAGGCAGAAATGGCAAAAGTAGCCGGAAAAAGTATAGCTCTTAAACTTGGTGCGGTGCCAACTGAAAAGGCCGTAACCGATGTAAAGTTGACACAGCAGGCAGACGAGATCGATGTAACTGATACGATGTCGTCCGGGGATTCGAAGGAATATCTGTCGGGTCTGGTTAACCGTTCAATCACTTTCGGTGCATGGTTCAAGGACGACGACGCGGATCCTCTGGATGTGGGTGATACTTCGGCGTTTGAGCTGGTTGTTGGTGCAAAGAAGTTTGCGGGTAACCTGGTGATCACGCAAGCGGATCTTGATGCGCAAATGGCCGATGCGGTGAAGTACTCCTACACGGCGCGAATCACAGGTGCAGTAACTTTCGGGACTGCGAGCTGATGAGTTCATTCGTGATTTTGAGAGGGCTGAAATTGAAGATACTTCAAAGGAAAGCCCTCGATGTTATCCAGTTGGCTGAATTCGCACGCAAATCGCCTGAGAGGAACGATCCTTCCAAACAGGTGTTCGAGTTTGCCAAAATCGTGAGTGACTCTCTAAAGGCAAATATCGACCAATTACCATGGTGGCGGTGGATCAGGAGACTGAGGATATCTCGATTAGTACGGGTTAAACGCCTGATGAAAGAGTTTAGTGTTCAACAGTTGAGCGTTTACGCCTTGGAAGTGTTTAAGGCCGAAGGACTGACTGATGACGATCTTAAAAAAAAAGTGACCAAGCCGAAAACGACCTGACAGATTACGAGCTTTGCCTGTCAATGGTGATGAGCTTTTACCACTGTGACGAGACCAGGGCTCTGGAAATGGACATCAGTTCTTTCAGGAAGCGTGTTACAGATGCGCTTCAATTAGGTTCGTTTCAGGCAGGTGGCGGGCTAGAGCTTATTGATAAAGATTTGAAGATCAGACAAGAATATGAGGAGATGAAAAGGATTTGGACAGAGGAGAAGCATTAGGAAGTCTCTATGTTGAGGTCAAGGCTGAAGATCTCCTTACTCGCGACCTGACAAAAATCAAGAGAGATGCCGGTCGCGTTGCAGAGAGTATAGAAGATGAGTTTAACTCTATCCGTCTCAATTTCAAGACCGATCTTCTGAAGAAAAATTATTCTCAGATCAAAGCAGAACACTCGAAGTTGAAGCAGGAGCTTCAGCAGAAAATAGCTCTGGAGATGAACTTCAGGGATATCGAGACTGTAAAGGTGAAGCTTGAGGAGACAGAGAACGCACTTAAGCGTTTCGGGCGTGAAGCTGAGAAGACCGCAGATCATGTAGATAATTCCTTTTTTGGCAAGATGAAATCCCGGGCGATGGCGTTCGGAACAATGATGGCGGCCGCATTTGCGGGATCCGCCATTTTTTCGTTTCTGAAGGACAGTGTTCAGGTATTCGGTGAGAGCGAGAAAGCGGCGGCGAAATTGGAGAAGCAGCTCGGGTATTCGTCAGACGCTCTATCTGAATATGCGTCCACAATACAGCAGACTACGACATACGAGGACGATCTGGTTACTGCGGCAATGGGATCGATCGCCGCGTTCACCAAAAATGAAGACCAGATCAAGGCACTCACTGCGGCGGCACTTGACTTTTCAGCAGCGACCGGCACGGATTTGGTGCAAGCGGCGAGCTTAATGGCGAAATCGTTCGGTAGCTCGACCAACGCACTTGGCAGGTATGGTGTGGAAGTGACCGGAGCGGTTGGAAGTCAGGAGAGGTTACAGCAGATCACCCAGCGAGTATCTGAATTATTTGGCGGACAGGCGAGCGCTCAGGCTCAAACCTACTCTGGTAAGATCGTGAACCTTCAAAACAGGTTCGGTGATCTCAAGGAGAATATTGGGAAGAGTCTCATGCCAGCACTTGAAGGGCTGGGGAAGATGTTCGGATCGGCAACGGATCAGGCCAACACGACCGGTGGTGCAGTTGGCGCGTTGGAAGGCGTCTTCAATGCATTCGCCACTGTTCTTGGAACAGTCTGGATGTTACTCTATGCTGTTGGCGCGAATGCCGGAATTGTTGGTGCGGCGGTTGCGAAGATATTTACCTTGGACTTCTCCGGAGCGGCTGATGTAGTTACGCAGGGATATTCCAATTTATGGGACGAGGTAAAGAAAATCGCACTCTCTATCGGGGACATGTGGAAAAAGAAGCCAATCCCTGTAAGCGTGAAACCTGTGGTTGTAGGTGACGAAGTTACAGATGTGCCACCACCAAGCGGGGGTGATACTTCTTCCGGTGGAGAATCTCCTGCAGAAAAGCAGAAGCGCGAACTTGATGAGCGGAAACAGGCGTGGGCTAAATACTATGGAGACCTTGGTTGGCTGGCGACAGGCTACTACGATTATATGATTTATCTTGCCAAGGAGGAGGAAAAAGATCTCTCAAAAAAGCTCGGACTGTTGTTTCAGAAAGAAGAGTTTTGGGCTAACAAGAAGAAAGACCTGCAGAAGAGTTATACCGATTTTGTACTTGCGCAATTGGCGGAAATAGAGTCGAGAAATGGAATGCCGAAAGGATCCGCGAGTAAACTCTTCACACAAATACTGGAGCAGGACAAGGGCTTCGGACAACCACTTGAGCCACTGAATATACCCGAAAAGAAGGTCACTTCCTTTGAAACAGGAGTGGAAGGTTTTGGTGCCATAGATGCCGTTGAGAAGCTGACTGAAAACACCATGGCGGGTAAACTCGCGTTTGACGATCTCCAGAAAGCTGTCGCTGACACCTTCGGATTGATAAAAATTCAGGTGGGTGAAAACGCCACAGCAATTGAA
>JAEYUD010000199.1 GCA_023433685.1 Bacteroidota bacterium | reverse complement strand
GATCATGGTTGAGCCGTCAACCGAGGCACCTTTGGTCACAATAAAATTTGTACACGCGTATGAAACAACTGTCATTGAGAGAAAAACTGTCAGAAGTGCTGATATCCTCTTCATCCGGTCTCCGTTAAGTTAAATAATTATCTGGCAAGATAATAATTTTATCGCACTGAATTGAGGATAAACTGAATCACCGGAGGCCCCGCGTTAAAAAAAGTATCACTTAAATAATAATACGCTTTGTTATTTGTTGGAGGTTATTTAAGTTTCTATTCTGAATTGTACGCGTTCTTTATAAAATCAGGAGCCAAAATGAAAACAACAAAGCAGGAGGCTTTGGACTACCACAGTGTTGGTAGAAAAGGGAAGATAGAAGTCATCCCGACCAAACCCTGCATAACACAGAGAGAGCTCTCTCTTGCATACACACCCGGGGTTGCCCAACCGTGCCTCGAGATTGAAAAAGATCCTATGCTCGCCTATGAATACACTGCCAAGGGAAACCTTGTGGCTGTGGTTAGTAACGGAACCGCCGTTCTTGGGCTGGGTGATATAGGTGCCGTTGCCGGAAAACCGGTAATGGAAGGCAAAGGTGTACTTTTTAAAAGATTCGCCGATATCGACGTTTTTGACATTGAACTTAACAGCCACGACCCCGAAGAGATCATAAGAGCAGTGCAACTGCTTGAGCCTACATTTGGTGGAATAAATCTCGAAGATATCAAAGCCCCCGAATGCTTTTATATCGAGGAGAAATTAAAAGCCACAATGAATATCCCCGTTTTCCACGACGATCAGCATGGTACCGCCATCATCAGCGGGGCTGCGCTTATTAATGCAGTCGAGATTTCAGGTAAAAAACTTTCTGATGTGAAGATCGTGGTTAACGGTGCCGGAGCATCAGCGATCTCATGTTCACGACTGTATGTAAAACTTGGCGCATCGATTGGTAACATCACACTTTGCGACTCAAAAGGCGTGATCTACAAAGGCCGGACAGAAGGAATGAACGAATTCAAACTGGAATTTGCCCATGAAACTGATGCCAGAACCCTCGCCGACGCTATGAAAGGCGCAGATGTCTTCGTTGGTCTTTCAAAAGGAAATATAGTCTCAAAGGAAATGGTTGCAAGCATGGCACCCAACTGTATCGTATTCGCGATGGCGAATCCAGATCCAGAGATCACATACGAAGATGCTACCTCGGTAAGAGAAGATATCATCATGGCAACCGGAAGATCTGATTATCCGAACCAGATTAACAACGTACTCGGCTTCCCGTTCATATTCCGTGGAGCACTCGATGTGCGGGCCTCCGCGATAAACGATGATATGAAACTGGCTGCATCGTATGCTCTGGCCGCTCTCGCTAAAGAGGAAGTACCCGACAGCGTAAGACGTGCTTACGAGGGACAGGATCTGACTTACGGCAGAGACTATATTGTGCCCAAACCTTTCGATACCCGTGTTCTTACATGGGTTGCCCCGGCAGTTGCCAAAGCAGCCATGGAAACCGGCGTCGCCCGTAAAATGATCGATAATTTCGATGCTTACAAGGAGCAACTTCTCGATCGTCTTGGCGTTTCTCACGAAATTGTAAGAAACACGATTCACATCGCACAACGCTATAAAAGCGGAAAAGTTGTCTTCTCGGAAGGGAACAATATCAAGATTCAGAGAGCCGCACAGCTGGTACGGGAGATGGATATCGCGAATCCCATACTCATCGGGAACCCGGATGAAATTCTCCCTATGATGGAAGATCACAATATCGACCCTACAGGTATCGAGATAATTTCTCCGGCGCACTGGGAGAGATCGGAGTTCTACGTTGATGAATTCTACAAGCTCCGCCAGCGCAAAGGTGTTACCCGTGAGGAGGCTTCCAGGCTGCTTACCCGTCACCGACATAAAAACTACTTTGCCGCAATGATGGTCAGAATGGGTGATGCCGATGCAATGATAGCTGGCCTCACTTCTCACTATCCTGAAACAATCCGTCCAGCTCTCGAGGTGCTTGATCTTCAACCGGGCGTTAAAAGGGTTTCGGGAATGTACATAATGATCATAAAAGGTAAAGTGTATTTCTTCGCTGATACCACCGTAAATGTCGACCCATCAGCTGAAGAACTCGCAGAGATCGCGATTCTCTCTGCCAACGCGGTTAAAAGATTCGGGATCGAGCCTCGCGTGGCGATGCTTTCTTTCAGTAACTTTGGAAGTGCTCCCTATCCTTCAAGCAACAAGGTGAGAAAGGCGACCGAACTTGTGAAACAGCTCGCGCCCGATCTCTTGGTTGAAGGTGAAATGCAGGCTGACACAGCTGTTGTGCCTTCTATTCTGAATGAACTCTACCCGTTCTCAAAACTGCAGAGTAGAGCAAATGTTCTGATCTTCCCTAACCTTGATTCCGGCAATATCGCTTACAAGCTGTTGCAGCGGATCGGCGGCGCGGATGTTGTTGGTCCAATTCTGAACGGTATAAGCAAACCCGTTTATGTATTGCAGCGCAACTCTGAAGTTGATGATGTGGTTAACATGGCTGCTTTTGCCATGGTTGAAGCCAGACAGAAGAACAAATAGTTAAAAAATGGTGGCCACTCTGTAACAGGGTGGCCGCCTCTTTTTTCGGCTCACTCTCCGCGAATCCCCTCTTTTTTGGTAAATTTCAGTTTGATTTTTTTTGAATTAATTTTTCGTACAGGAAAACATGTGGAATAATATAGTTGACGAACTTGAATGGCGCGGACTTATCTATCAGTCCACTCCACTTGATCAATTAAAAGAGAGGATCAAAGAAGGTCCACTTACTCTTTATTGTGGTTTTGATCCTACTGCCGATTCACTGCATATCGGACATCTGATCCCAATTCTGGGCTTGCGCCGCTTTCAGCAGGCAGGCCACAATGTTATAGCAGTGGTTGGTGGCGCGACAGCCCTTCTGGGTGACCCTTCCGGTAAAATGGCTGAAAGAGACCTGAATCCCGAAGATCTCGTGAAAGACTGGGCAGTGCTCATTAAAGGTCAGCTCTCGCAATACCTCGATTTCGAAGGGGAAAAACCCGCTCGTATGGTAAATAACTATGAGTGGATCAGTGCCATTTCCGCGTTCGAGTATCTCCGCGATATCGGCAAGAGGTTCTCCGTCAACGTTATGGTCACCAAAGAATCTGTTAAAAGAAGGCTACAAGACCCCGACAGCGGCATTTCGTACACCGAATTCAGCTACATGATAATGCAGGCTTTTGATTATTTCACCCTGAACGATCGCTATGATTGCGAATTGCAGATCGGCGGAAGCGATCAGTGGGGCAATATTACCGCGGGTATGGACCTGATCTGGAAGAAAAAGAACAAGAAGGTTCACTGTATGACCTTCCCTCTGATCTCAACGGCTGACGGAAAGAAGATCGGTAAAACCGAGGCAGGCACTGTCTGGCTTGACAAAAAGCGTACCTCTCCATACGAACTTTATCAGTATTGGCTCAATGTTGATGACCGTGATGTGATCAAGTTCCTCAAGTTCTACACTTTCCTCTCGAAAGAAGAGATCGAAGAGCTTGAGACAGCTCATAATTCCGATCCCGGCAGAAGGGTTGCCCACAGGAAACTGGCAGAAGAGGTAACCACACTCATCCATGGAAAAGAGGAAATGCTTGGAGCAGTAGCTGCTTCGAAGGCTCTCTTTGGTGAGGGTGAGATCACTGACATCAATGAGGCAACTTTTGAGTCATTGATCGCCACTACACCTTACGTTGAGATCAGTTCGGCGGAACCAATTCCACCGTTGGTCGATATACTTGTGATGTCCGGACTCTACCCCAGCAAGGGGCAGGCAAGGAAAGATCTGACAGGTGGCGGCATCTACTTCAATAACCGCCGGATCACTGAACAGGATTTTACCCCTGCGAAAGAAGATCTGATTCACGGCCGCTTCTTCGTCCTTAGAAAAGGGAAGAAGAACTTTAAGCCCGGCCTATACAAATAATTATCGCGGGTTCACCGTGGGCACTCTGGAAACAGGAAAACTCGGAGAACGGCTTGCAGCCGAGTACCTCGAGAGTAAAGGATTCAGGATCCTTGACAGAAACTGGCGCCAAAGCCACGGTGAACTCGATATCGTCGCCCTCGATGGCACCACCCTCGTCTTCATCGAAGTGAAATACCGCAGTGACGAAATTTTCACAGATATTCAACACGCCATATCACACACCAAGGTGCGTGCTCTGAAAAAATACGCTCAAAAATACATGTACAAAACCGAAGTCTTCTACGAAGAGATCCGCTTCGACTTTATCGGCATCCTCCCCAACCCCGACGGCACGTATCAGATAATCCACGATCCTGATTATATCTCTTGGAGCTCGTGAGAGTCTCGGAGTAACAGAGTCTCAGAGTCTCGGAGTCACAGAGTCTCGGAGTCACAGAGTCACAGAGTCTCGGAGTCTCGGAGTCACAGAGTCTCGAAGTCTCGGAGTCTCGAAGTCTCGGAGTCTCGAAGTCACAGAGTCTCGGAGGGTATACTTAACACTCCACACTCTACACTAGAACTTCACAGTTCACAGTTCACAGTTCACACTTCCAGCGGCACTCTACACTCTACACTACAAAGCTAAAAACATTTTGCAGACACACTAATATTTATTACATTTGAATCAGACTTATTTATCTGTTTTATGGAACTGAAATGCTTAGAAAAATAATATCAATTGATGAAGAATTATGTAACGGCTGCGGCGATTGCGTACCCGCTTGCCATGAAGGTGCACTGCAAATAATCGATGGGAAAGCCCGTCTGATAAGCGATCTTTTCTGCGACGGCCTCGGGGCCTGCATCGGTGAATGCCCCACCGGAGCCCTGACTATCGAGGAGAGAGAAGCTGAACCTTACAACGAGTCGAAGGTTATGGACTACATTGTAAAAGGTGGGCCGAATACCATTAAAGCACACCTCGAACACCTCCTCGATCACAACGAAATAGAGTTTTTCACTGAAGCCCTTGATTACCTGAAGGCTCATGGTATTGTTAACCCGGTTGCCCTTCAGCCAGAGGCAGCTCCCCAAAAACCGGCGGCACCTCAGCACCATCATCATGGTGGTGGAAGTTCATGCGGCTGTAAAGGTTCAGCGGAACAGGATCTGAGGAAAACAGAGGTGAGAAAAAATATCGATTTTACCGGCTACGAACAGCCAAGTGAGCTCACTCACTGGCCTATCCAGCTGCATCTGCTCAATCCGCAGGCGGGATTCTTCAGGAATGCCGATCTTCTTCTGGCCGCCGATTGCGCGGGATTCGTTTCAACAGCATTTCACTCAAAATATCTCAGCGGTAAGGCAATGGCAATAGCCTGTCCGAAACTCGACACCAACAAGGAAGCCTATCTTGAAAAACTGATCGACATGATCGACTACTCAAACCTGAATTCGATAAGTGTCGTGATAATGAAGGTTCCCTGTTGCACCGGTCTCGCGCAGATCGCCATGCGCGCGAACGACCTGGCGGTAAGGAAAGTACCGGTCTACATCACCGTACTCGACCTCAACGGTTCAGAGATCGAGAGCTACCGGGCCGCGTGATTGGTGATTATCTCCAGCACCTGTGAGTGAAGCTCATTATTGCCGGTCACGATCACATCCCCTTGTGAGGTGAGGCTTAATTCTTCCCCTTTCCAGTCGGTGATGATGGCTCCCGAGCCTTTTAGAACAGGAACGAGTGCTGCCCAATCGTGGAGATTCAGCCCTTTTTCGACGACTATATCCACATACCCGGCGGCACAGAGCCCGTACTGATACGCGTCGCCACCATAACTGGTGATATGAACTGAACGTTGCAGCTCCGAAAAGAAGGCCTGGTCTTTTGGTTCGGTAAACATTCCGGGTGAAGTGGTGCTGAGTTTCGCTTTGTGGAGTTCAGTAAGTGATGAAGATTTAACCGGCTCGCCATTCAAAGTGGTAATGTTTCCCGAGACGCCGATCCATCTTTCACGGGTTACGGGTTGATCGATTATTCCGATCAACGGTATTCCATCCTTCATCAGGGCTATCAGGGTGGCAAATACAGGTTTGCCGCAACTGAAAGCGATTGTTCCGTCGATCGGATCAATCACCCACGTGTAGCCGTTTTGGCTCTCCTTGATCCCAAATTCCTCTCCTATAATGCCTGATTCGGAGTCTTCATATTCGATCTCGGCACGTAGACGCTCCTCCACTTCCTTGTCGGCTATTGTGACAATTGGTGAAGCAGATTTTTTGAACTCGGGTTTTATATCACCACGGAAATAGCGGTCTATTATCGACCCGGAAATGTCGGCAAGGTGTTCCGCGAACAGAACATAACCGAAATAGCTTTTCATTCTTTATCCCAGTTTGTTTTGATGACCGCAGGGCCGTACCAGGGATGGATCTCGTATGAGAGTCTTCCGGCAGCGATCGCGGGGTCCTGCTTTAAATTTTCGATTACTTCCTCCTCCGTTTTTGCGTCCATGATAAAGATGCCGCGCCAGTCGCCGTTATCCATAAACGGACCCGCGATCCGGAGCACTCCAAGATCGGCCATTCTGTTTATGTTTGCCATGTGACCCTCATTCAGGCGACGCACTTCAGCAGTATCCTGGTTCCTTGTTTCGCCCTTCTTGAGCATGACAAAGTACCACTTTTTCATCTTTTCCGGAGATGGTGGATTGCTGTTCTGCCCAAAACCGGAGAATGAAAAAACCAAAAACAACGCAAAAGCAAAAGATATGGCGCGCATTGACGCTCCTCTAATTATTAAAACGATGAATGGCAATTTAATGAAAAGAAGCAATTATTTGCCAACTATACGATACTATCGTATAATTTCCCCTATTTCTATACGATGCTATCGTATAATTTCCCCCATTTTCATACGATACTATCGTTCACTCCGGTAAAAACTCCAAACAAACCACTCACCACTCACCACTCACCACTCAAAAAAAAAGGCTGCCCTTTGCAGAGCAGCCGTCCTTCAGAGATACTGACTAGCAGGGAACGTCAGATCTCTACATCGGAAAAATTATCCATAACGCGGTTGGCGCGGAGGTGCATGACCTTCTCGATTGCGGCGTCGGCCTGCATCTTTATCTGATCCTGAACGGCGTAGCGCCTCCAGGTGATGGCTCTTTCCGCTTTTTCGTTGTCACCGATGATCCAGATATTTGGATTCTTCTTTGTGACCGCCTTGCGGATCTTCTTGTTGAACGAGTCATCGCTCAGATCGATATCAACACGGATGCCTTTTTCGATCATTGTGCTTCTCAGCTCCTGAGCATAATCAACAACGCCTTCGTTAACAGGGATCAGCACAACCTGATTCGGCGACATCCAGGTTGGGAATGCCCCGCCCCAGAACTCGATCAGAAATGAGATGAACCTTTCGTGTGTTGAAAGCGGTGCCCTGTGGAGGATGTAAGGCTGCTTCATCGAGCCGTCTTTGGCGGAATACCAGAGATCGAACCTCTTTGCCATCACGAAATCGAGCTGACAGGTTGAAACGGTCTCTTCCCTTCCGAGAAGGTTCTTGATCTGTATGTCAACCTTTGGTCCGTAGAAAGCGGCTTCACCGGCTTCTTCGATATAGTCGATACCGTTCTCTGTGAGAATTTCGCGGACGATGTTCTCGCTGAACTGCCACTCTTCCTCATCCTTCACATACTTGTCGCTGGTAGCGTCATGCAGTGAAAGCCTGACACGGAAGTTTCCGAGACGGAGGTAGCTGTAATAATATTTATAGAGCTCCATCACCGCGGCGAACTCCTGCTTCAGCTGGTCGTACTCGCAATAGATATGAGCATCGTTCAGACACATGGCGCGAACTCTAAGGAGACCCGAGAGTGAACCATGCTTTTCATACCTGAACATGTCGCCGTATTCAGCTAATCTGTAAGGAAGCTCCCTGTAGCTTCTTGGCCTGAAACCGTAAATTTTATGGTGATGCGGACAGTTCATGGGCCTGAGATAGTACTCTGTGTTCTCATCAAGAACCATTGGCGGAAACATCGACTCCGCGTAATACGGAAGATGACCCGACCTGTAATACAGATTCGATTTGCTCAGTGAGGGGGTGGAGACGTGATGGTATCCGGCTCTGAACTCAACATCCTTCGCCCAGGCTTCCAGTTCGGAACGGATAACCGCGCCGTTCGGCAGCCACAGCGGAAGTCCTGTTCCAACTTCATCATCAATCATGAATATCTCAAGCTCCTGCCCGAGTTTTCTGTGATCGCGCTGCATGGCGAGCTCGCGGCGCTTGATGTAGTCTTTCAGTTCCTCTTCGGTTTCGAAGGCGAGACCGTAAATTCTGGTGAGCATCGGCCGTTTTTCGTCACCGCGCCAGTAACTGCCCGAGATTCTGTCGAGCTTCCAGCACTTCTGAGGTATCTCGGAAGTGTTGGCGATGTGAGGGCCTTCGCACATATCGACGAAGGGTCCGTTCTTGTAAAAACTAAGTTCGCCGTTTTCGGCCTGACCTGATTCAACGAGCTCCCTGGCATATTCAACCTTGTAGGGCTGCCCCATTTCATTCAGCATGCCGAGCGATTCATCAAGGTTGTGGTAGAAAATGCCAAATTCCTGTTTCTGATTTATGATCTTGTACATCGATTTCTCGATCTTCTTAAAATCTTCAACCGAAACTTTTTCGTCACCGAAATCAAAATCGTAATAAAAACCGTTATCCACGGGAGGACCAAAACCCATCTTGGCTTTTGGGAAATGTTCAAGCACTGCCTGCGCCATAATGTGCGCCAGTGAGTGCCTTATTTTATACAGCTGATCCGCTTCTTTCATACCAATCACAAAAAATTAAAAATACAACTTGGTAATTTAGCGATTTTTTGGAACTTGAGTGCGCCGCGGCGCATCGAGTTCTTAAGTTCTTACTTGTATATCTCCTCCAGCTTCTTCATCAGCCCGCCATCGCGGAGGGTTTCCTCGTTGGCGATCACTTCACCTTCGGGGGAGACGAGAAGCATTTTAGGGATGTACTCAACATTGTAAAGATTCGCGATAGTCTCAGCGTCGGTATCGTTTAGAAGCGCGTGAAGCCAGGGCATTGGGTTTGTTTTCCTTCTGGCCTTGAAATCTTCATCCGGTGAGCTGAAAGCCAGACTGATTATCTGGAAGCCCTTTCCTTTGAATTTTTCATAAGCTTTTTCTATGAAAGGTATCTCTTCGATACATGGCCCGCACCAGGTACCCCAGAAATCGATAAGGAAATAGTTACCCTTAAGCTGCATCGGTGAGAAATCCTTGCCATCGATCAGTTTAACGGTGAAATCGAAAAGTTTTTCCGGTTCCTTGGGTCCGACAGGTTTCAGACCCGAGTAATCTATTCCTGAGGCCTTCACTTCGGGATCATTTACAAGTTTATCCAAAAGCGATTTGAACTGTTCAGGCGTTGTCAGGAATGAAAGTTCCTGAAGATTGTAGAGAAGTGTCACTCTGGTTTCCGGTCCGTGGGAATTGTAAATCGCTTCGATATAATCGAATCTTTTAGCCGGATCTATAAACTCGAGGATGTCTCTCAGACCGTACAAATTTGTTGTCCAGGCAGGATTCTGCGGGGTGATGGTAGCGATCAGCGCGTTAAAGTCTTCAACATAAGGCTGTTCCTGAGTTGAATGCCACTCAAAAAGCTTTGCCGCTGCGATATCCCTCAAGACGGGATTGGAGGAATTTTTATAAATTGAAAGGCATTCAGCGTAGCTGGCAGCATTAGCGTCCCGGTACTCAATGTTGGTGATCTCACTTACTCTGTAAATCTTTTCAAGTCCGGTATTGTCGCTGATAAATTTAACGACTGGTTTGTTATCAACTACCGGGCGTGGCAATGTCTTTGGATCGAGATCGAGCGTAAAACCGGGTTTAACTTTGAAGAATGCAGTGTAAAAACCACCGGCTGAATCCGGAAGATATTTCGCGCCTTTGTATTCAAAACCTGTTGATGGATAAAAAGCTTTCGGTGTGATCTGTACAAGCAGCGTATCGAGTGCTTTGTTCACAGTATATTTGAATTTTCCATCGGACGAACGTTGAACGGTTTCAGGAAGATAGAAATCTGCGTTACCGTTCGATCTGAAAAGAAGCCGGCCGGGGATCACCCACGCTTTTGTTGCCGCGAGTTTTACTTCGATCTCAGAAACTCCTTTTAAGTTCTGAACCGGAAGTGTAAAACTGAAGTAAGTATGCCCCAGACCTGAAAAATTGAGAGTCCACTCACCATTTTTTGTGATTTTGAGTGAGAAACTGCCGTCATTTCCCACGTTAATGGCATTGCCATCTATGAACACCGGATATGTCCTGTTACTTAAGTAAACAGCCGCGGCTGCCATGGGCTTTCCGTCGAAGCCCAATACCTTCCCCTTAATTGTCAGGTCAGAACCACCTTGAGCCTGGGTGGCGATTGTTGCTGCAAAAAGCAGGATGAACAGAACGGGAAAAATGCGTTTGTGCATAAGAATCCTCATGATTAAATTGAGCCCGCCTCAACCTGTTCAGTCTTAACGGGAAAAAGGTGTAATTAGCTGTTTTTAACGGTATTCATCCCACGCGGTTATACCGACATCCTGAATGCCATACCTGCTGATCGCCTCGATAAATGCCGAGGCGAGACGGGCGTTGGTTATCAGGGGAATATTGTAATCAACCGCGCTTCGACGAATTGTATAATCATTATACAATTCATCGCGGGAATTGTTCTTGGGAATATTAACTATTAAATCAAATTTTTTCTCTTTTATCATATCAAGAGAGTTCGGATGTGTCGCCTCGTCGGGCCAGCCGAGTGTTTCGCACTCAACATCGTGCTCCCTGAGGAACGCGGCGGTGCCGGGAGTTGCGTAAAGCCTTACCCCGCTTTCAGATAACGACCTGCAAGGTTCAAGTAGTTCAACTTTGTCCCTTAGCGGTCCCGAAGAGATAAGAACGCTTTTTACCGGGAGCCGGTAACCCACCGAAAGCATCGCTTTCAGCAGTGCTTCGTAAAGGTCGTCGCCGATACAGCCGACCTCACCTGTCGAGGTCATGTCAACTCCCAGAACGGGGTCGGCTCCGCTTAACCTGTGGAAAGAGAACTGCGATGCTTTCACTCCGATATATTCAAGATCAAATGCTGATTTTGATGGCTTCTTCACTTCAAGACCGAGTGCAGCCCTGGTGGCAAGCTCGATCAGGTCAACTTTTAGCACTTTCGAAACGAACGGGAATGATCTCGAAGCCCTGAGGTTGCACTCTATCACTTTAATGTAGTTGTCGCGCGCGATGAACTGGATGTTAAACGGACCCGTGATCTTCAGCTCCCTCGCTATCTTGTGGGCGGTCTTTTTTATCAGACGGCTGGTCTCCACATATATCTTCTGCGGAGGGAAGATGATGGTTGAGTCACCCGAGTGTACACCGGCGAACTCGACATGCTCGGAGACAGTGTAAGCCACTATTTCACCATCCTTTGCCACGGCATCGAATTCGATCTCCTTGGCGTTCTCAATGAACTCGGAAACCACAACGGGGTACTGCTTCGAGACGGTCGCGGCTTCGTTCACGAAGTATTCGAGGTCTTCACTGTTAGAAACCACATTCATCGCCGAACCTGAAAGTACATAAGAAGGCCTGATCAGAAGCGGGAAACCAACCTCTTCAGCGAAGGCATGAATGTCTTCGATCGAAGTAAGTTCCTTCCATCTCGGTTGATCGATCCCCAGATCATCAAGCATCTGTGAGAATTTGTGGCGGTTCTCCGATCTGTCAATCGAGGCGGCGGTGGTACCGAGTATCGGTACTTTCATCCTGTCGAGCCGCATGGCAAGGCCGTTCGGTATTTGTCCGCCCGAGTTAACTATCACTCCAAAGGGTGTTTCAAGGTCGATGATGTCCATAACACGTTCAAAGCTGAGCTCGTCGAAGTAGAGCCTGTCGCAGATGTCGTAGTCGGTGCTGACAGTTTCCGGGTTGTAGTTTATCATCACCGCCCTGAAGCCTTCATTCCGCGCGGTGGTAAGGGCTGAGACGGAACACCAGTCGAATTCGACCGAGCTTCCAATCCTGTATGCCCCCGAACCAAGCACGATCACGGTTTTACGGTCGTTCTCATAAACTATATCGTTCTCTGTACCTGAATATGTCAGGTAGAGGTAGTTGGTCTGCGCTGGGTACTCAGCCGCGAGGGTATCGATCTGCTTCACAACGGGGAGAATTCCCCTCCTGATCCTCTCATGGCGAACACGGAGGATATCGCGCTCCATCTCCTTGTCGCTGCTTTTCAGCACGAACCTGGCGATCTGAAAATCGCTGAACCCAAGCACCTTCGCCTTTTTCAGCAGGTCACCGGGGAGTTTTGTAATGTCATCGAATTCAGAAAGCCGGTTTTTCAGATCGAAAATGTTCTTAAGCTTCCAGAGGAACCACCTGTCGATCTTTGTCAGGTTATAAATATCCTCTACCGGGTATCCTGCCTCAAAAGCCTCGGAAATAAAGAATATCCGTTTATCTGTCGGTTCGGTCAGCACCCGGGCGAGGTCTTCCACCGGTTCTTCTCGTGTGCCGACGAAGCCGTGGCGGGCCTGACGGATCATCCTCAGTCCCTTCTGTATCGCCTCTTCGAAAGTGCGGCCAATCGCCATCACTTCACCGACGCTCTTCATGGCACTGCCGATCTTCTTCGAAACACCCGTGAACTTGTCGAGGTCCCACCTCGGTATCTTCACTACAACATAATCGAGAGCGGGCTCAAAAAGAGCAGAGGTTACTTTCGTTACGGAGTTTTTAAGTTCATGCAATCCGTAACCAAGGGCAAGTTTTGCCGCCACAAATGCAAGGGGGTAACCCGTTGCCTTGGAAGCGAGGGCCGATGAGCGACTCAGGCGGGCGTTCACTTCGATAACGCGGTAGTCCTGCGAGTGTGGATCGAGGGCGAACTGCACATTGCACTCGCCGACAATTCCGACATGCCTTATAAGTCTGATCGATATGTCACGGAGCAACTGGTAGTCGTCGTTCGAGAGGGTCTGCGATGGCGCTACCACTATGCTCTCACCAGTGTGGATGCCGAGAGGATCGAAGTTTTCCATGTTGCAGACCGTAATACAGTTGTCGTACCGGTCGCGCACCACTTCATACTCTACCTCTTTCCACCCTTTCAGCGACTCTTCCACGAGTATCTGATCTGAGTACGAGAAAGCCTTGTCCGCCATTTCGCGGAGCGAGGGCATGTCGTTGCAGAAACCGCTCCCTTGTCCGCCGAGTGTATAGGCGGCACGGATGATGAGGGGGAAGCCGATCTTTTCAGCCGCGGCGATCGAGTCTTCAACCGATGTTACCGCGAAACTTTTCGGGGTTTTTATATCTATCGAGGCAAGTTTCCGGGCAAACAGCTCCCTGTCTTCGGTCTCGATTATGGCGTCAACGGGGGTGCCCAGCACTTCAACACCGTATTTGGCGAGCACGCCACTTCTGTAAAGTTCAACGCCGCAGTTAAGCGCGGTCTGGCCTCCGAACGAGAGGAGTATCCCCTGCGGTTTTTCCTTCTTTATCACCTCTTCCACAAACAGGGGGGTGACGGGGAGGAAGTATATCTTGTCGGCGAGCTTTTCCGAGGTCTGAACCGTTGCAATGTTCGGATTCAGCAGCACGGTCTTTATCCCCTCTTCCCGGAGGGCTTTCAGTGCCTGCGAACCGCTGTAGTCGAACTCGCCCGCCTCGCCGATCTTCAGCGCGCCGGAGCCTATAATCAAAACTTTTTCAATTTTTGTGTTGCTCATCGCTATCTCCCCCTCCTTACATTTTTCATAAACTCATCGAAGAGGAACGCCGTGTCTGTCGGTCCGCTCGAAGCCTCCGGGTGGAACTGCACCGAGAGGTATGGAAGTGTTTTGTGCCTTAGCCCCTCGTTCGTTCCGTCGTTCAGATTTACGAAGTAGTGCTCCCACTCATCAGGAATTGTCGGGTTATCAACCACATATCCGTGATTTTGTGATGTAATGAAGGCTTTGTTCGTGCCGTAGAGAAGCACGGGCTGGTTGTGGCTTCTGTGGCCGTACTTCATTTTGTAAGTGTCTGCTCCCGTGGCGAGTGCCATCAACTGATGCCCGAGGCATATTCCCATTACCGGCTTCTCTTTCTGAAATGCTTTTTTCAGGTTCTCTATTACGACCCCCGCCCGTTTCGGATTGCCGGGTCCGTTCGAAATGAAGAGGCCGTCGTACTCCTCAGATGAAAAATCGTGGTTCCACGGCACGCGGATCACGGTGGCGTCCCTCTCGAGGAGGCATCTTATAATATTTGTCTTGCTGCCGCAGTCAACCAGGATTATTTTGTATTTCCCGTTCCCCGATTCTTCAACTTTTTCAACCGTTACTTTGTCGAGGAGATCGTGCTTGTCGGGATCGAAGAATTGGATGTCGTTGTCCACAACTATTTTCCCGAGCAGTGAGCCCTTTTCGCGCAATTTCTTGGTGAGGGCACGGGTGTCGATCCCGGTAAGCCCCGGAACCCCGTACTCATTGAGCCAGTCGGAAAGACTCCTTTCAGCATTCCAGTGGCTGTACTCGGGCGAGTAGTTGTTCACTATCAGGCCGGCCGCCTGAACCTTGTCAGACTCGAAATATTTCGCGATCTTGTCAGCCCTCTCCTTGCCTGGGATGCCGTAATTCCCGATCAGGGGAAATGTCAGCGTGAGTATCTGTCCCGAGTAAGAAGGATCAGAGAGGCTCTGGGTGTAGCCGGTAACGGCCGTGCTGAACACGGTCTCACCCGCGGATGAAAGGGGCGCGCCGAACACCTCTCCGGTGTATTCGCTGCCGTCTTCAAGTATAAGTTTTCCGGTCATTTATTTGTCTTAAAAGGTGGTAGTTGGGGATTTTGAAAAAGATTGGGATCAAATATAAGACTTTACAGCCGCTGAATAAACCATTTTGAGGTGGGGTTCATTATTTTTGCAGTTAAATAAATATTATTTCAAACCTGAATTGGAGCCGGTATCATGCAGAGATATCTATTACTTGCTGTTTTATTCGTTTTCGCGTTCTTTTCACCACTTAACGCGCAAACCGATTCAACACTATACAAATGGAACCCATCACTAACCGCGGGATTCAACTTCTCACAGGTGAGCTTCTCCGACTGGGCAAAGGGCGGCGAGAACGCCGTTTCGTGGAACACCTACATGAATTTCACCCTGAACTGGAAATCGGAACACTGGGTGTTCAGAAATCAACTTAAAATGACCTACGGCCGCACGCAATCGGGTGACCAGCCAAACAAACAGAACGAGAATGAAATTTACATGGAAAATGTTCTCGCCCGCGACCTCGGATGGATATTCAAGTTCGCCGCCTCGAACACATTCCTCACCCAAATAACCACCGGCTACAACTACAAGGTTGACCCCGCGGTCGAGATCTCGAACTTCTTCGATCCCGCGTACATCACCCAGGGTATCGGACTTCTCTACGACAAATCGGAGTTCGTACAATCCCGTCTCGATATCGCGGCGAGGGAGATCATCTCCAATAACTTCTTCAAAGAGGCTGACGACCCGCTAACCCCTGAGATCGAAAAATTCAAGTTCGATATCGGTCTCAACAGCGTCACCGACCTTAAGATACCGGTGGCCGATAATGTGCAGTATGTAAGCAAGCTTTCCCTCTTTTCACCATTCAAGAAGCTGGATATCTGGGATGTCAGGTGGGAGAATCTGATCACGGCTCAGATCAACAAGTGGCTCGCCACCAACCTCAACTGGGTCGTTGTTTACGACGAAGACCAGATAAAACGCACCCAGGTCAGGCAGGCGTTTCAACTCGGGTTGGTTTTTTCCATCTTATAGTGTAGAGTGTTTAGTGTGGAGTGTGGAGATCAGCCCGCCTCAGCGGTCTGCAGTATAGAGTTTAAAGTGTTTAGTGTGGAGAGATTTCAATTCCAATACACTCCACACTCTACACTATTTAACAATCGAAAGCTTCACCGTCTGCGCACGGCCGTTCTGCCGGAGCTGGCAGAAATAGGTACCTGATGGTAAACCCGTTGTATCGAATGAAACTTCATGCCGGCCGGCGGACATAACTCCATCCACGAGAACTGCTACCTCACGCCCGGTTATGTCATACACTTTAAGTGAAGCGTAACCGGAAATGGCAGAGCCACAGGCGGGTAACGCGTAACGGATAACGGTCGCCGCATTCCCCGGATTCGGGAAATTCTGCTCGAGCACGAGATCAACGGGCAGAAGCGCGGGGGACTCGATGATGTTCGAGTATGACGCCGTTCCGTCGTAATCAATCTGTTTCAGGCGGTAGTAAGCGCCTCCCGTTGCGGCTTCATCAATGTATGTGTAACGGGTGGGTTCAGTGGCAGTGCCCGAGCCGGCGACACTTCCAATTTCGGCGAAGCCTTCACCGCTGTTCCGTTCAATAATAAAAATGTGGTTGTTGCTCTCGGTCACGGTGGTCCATTCAAGCATTATTCCGTCTGTAAGTGATGTGGCAGTGAACGAGATCAGTTCAACGGGGCTGAGTGGAATGGGAATATCAACACGGGAGTGGTAGATAACGCTTGGCATCGTTTCGTAACCGCCGCCGTTCGGGTAATGTCCGCTGTAACCGGCGGGATAATTATAGACAAGATCGGCACTGAACCTGAAAAATCCGGGCTGAAAATTTATCATACCTGCCATATGGTGGTTGTTCTCGTTCATGCCGGGGGTGTTAGTTAAGTTCATCGCGCCAAAAAAATACATCCCGTCAAGCCGGGGCGCGAACCAGATATCGCACAGTGTATCCGCGGGGGTATTGCCCGTGGGGTGCACCCATGAAACCGCGTAAACCCCCATCGCGGGCGAAGTGGCGATGTTCACACCGTAACCCATCTGACCGACCGCGGGACCGTCGAGTTTCGAGTATGAAATGTCGTTGAGTTTATCACCGGCAATAAAACCGGTCCAGTAACTCCCCTGCTGGCAGAGATCAACTATCGCGTTTCTTCCCTGCTGAACCGTCAGGTTGGTATCCTGCAGGCCCAGGGCAAAGTGTACCTTTCCGTCGTAACTTACCGCCATATCGGCAGAATAATTAAGCAACTGGTTCGTGGGGTTCCAGTCCCACAGCTGATCGAACCGGGAAAGGCCCACCGACTGCCTGAAATCCGCCCACTGAATTGGTGACCATGTCTCGCCGTTATCGGTCGAAGTTACAAAAGCGGGGAGGTATATCGCTGTCTGCGTCCCCGCGGTTGGTTTCGCCAGGAAACCGAAGTATAGCTTCCCTTTGTGGCTCACACCTCTCACGGGGATAATAACTCCCCCGAGAGCGGGACCGTTGAACATCGGGAACGATTGAACCGTCACGAGATCGGTGGTTCGCTTCAGAAGAATATCCCCCGAGCCGGGGCTCATCCCGATCCAGAAGAAATAATTATTGATGTCACTCCCCCAGCTAAGGGTGGTAGATGAAATGCCCGACATGCTGTTAAATATCACAGATGTTGAAGTGGCGTTTATCACATCTGAGACTAATGCCGCGCCATGGTCGATCTCAGGGATCATTGAATTCTGTCCAAAAAGTGAAAATGCCTTCGCGGTAGAGGGGGCGGCACCCGAGTCGATCCGCAGGGCGAGTGTCGGGTAGCGCGCGCCGTACTCGACCTGACTGTTAACCGGAGGCAGCTTTCTGCCCCATGTCCATCCATCATCCGTGGATATGTTATATACAAGGGCGCTCGATGAAGGGGCGTAGGTTGTACTCGCGCGGTGGATCATCATCAGAAGGTTTGAATAGGGGGCGGATGCCAAAGGTTTCAGACCGGGCCAGGCGGTAGAGAATGTATTCGCCATCGTGTCAATGGCCTTCCAGGGGGTGAACTGAGCCTGCACTTCAGTTATTAGAATCGATACCAAAAGAAAGACCGGCAGTATCAACCGGCACTTGCTTTTCATTTTAACTCCAAGAAAAATGCTAAATCAGGCTTTAACCTACATTTTTTTTTGACATTTCAAAAACCGTTCAACATATTTTACCGTTCCTGAATCCTTTTTCATATCTTTACATCTTACCTTGAAAGAAAAGCAAAATTTCAGAACACGGAGAATTAATGACTACGCATTTGACGAAAGACATCTTCCTGAAGAAAGTGTTCAATTATGAGCAGAATCAGGAATGGAAATTTGAGGGTGACAAGCCCTGCCTTATCGATTTTTACGCCGACTGGTGCGGGCCCTGCAAGATGGTCGCCCCCGTTCTCGAAGAACTCTCTGAGGAATACAAAGGCCAGGTTGACATCTACAAGATCGACACCGAAGCCGAGCAGGAGCTCGCTGCCGCTTTCGGCATCAGAAGCATCCCCTCGCTCCTCTTCGTCCCTCTTAACGGACAACCCCGCATGGCACAGGGCGCGCTCCCAAAACCCGCTCTCGTCGAGATCATCGACAAGCTCCTCATAAAAGAAGAGGAAATGAATTAACCGGAATAGAACGCGGATGACGCGGATTAAACGGATTTACGCGGAAAAGGCTGTCGATGAGACAGCCTTTTCTTTGTCTGAATCAGCTCGCCCCCGGTGGGGATTAACAGTGCCACAGGTCCCATAGGGATGCCTTTGGCACATCCCTTTGGGAGATTAAAGATTTAAATGTTACTCTGTGACTTCGTGACTCCGCTACTTCAAAAGCACCATCTTCCGGCTGTTTATGTAAACAGGTATGTTCCTTTCACTATCTATCACATTGATCCGGTAAATATAAACCCCGCTTGAAAGGTTTCCGGCGTTATTGCCCGGTGACACAAGATCTTCGGCGTTCACCGTAATCGAATAGTATCCCCCTTCCTGTTCCTT
>JAEYUD010000129.1 GCA_023433685.1 Bacteroidota bacterium | reverse complement strand
ACTGTATAGAAGCAAATGAAGATTACGTCTGGGCAGGCACAAGTGATGGTTTGCTAATTCTTGACAAGAAAAAAGGAACCTGGAAAAAAAGAAAATTTGCCGAGGGTGGTGAGTACGGGAACTGGATCCGTGGACTGAAATATGACAGATCAACCGGGCTCCTATGGATCGGCAGATTCATCAATCTCTCTATTCTAAACGTGAAGCGTCAAAAGTATGAAGACTACAATCTTGCACGCGGATCCGAATCATCAACAAACAATGTGAAGCGATTCTTTATCGAGGAAGACAGGTATGTCTGGATCGTTACCGAAGGCGGGCTTTACAAGTTTGACAAGGCAAATGGTGATTTTTCAGTTAACGATTGTGAATTTATAACCAACAAAGACGGAAATTTCAGATCCGAAGGTATGAAGGTATCGGTAAATTCCATCCTTTTTGACAAAGAGTATATTTGGTTCGGCAATCAGGACTTCCGTTCGGCAGAAATGCCCGACTTCAATGTCGGCGGAATTTACCGGTTTAACCGGATGGCAAAGTGGGACAAGATCGACAGCCGCACCGGGCTCCGCGGAAACGGGGTTTATTCGCTCATGAGGGTTGGAAACACCGTCTGGGCAGGGATCTATGAGTTTGATACCGATCTTAAAAAGGAATATGGCAGGGGAGTATCGATTATCGACAGAAATTCGGCGAAACTGATCACTTCAAATCCTGATGCTTTGAACATACCCGCCAACCAGTTTTATTATATGGAGTTTGACCGTAGATACGTCTGGATGGCATCAGATAACGGTTTATGGAGGATCGATCTCAGCAATCCTCTTGCCACATGGGGCGGTTTTAAGAAAAAAGGTAAATAATATTTAATGACTTTGAGACTTTTTAATGATAAATATATCCACTGAAAGATTGGACCGGTTAAAAGCATCATTCTCCGGCAAGCGGATAGCAATTGTTGGCGACATGATGCTTGATGGCTATATAATGGGTGGCGCGAAAAGAATTTCGCCCGAGGCCCCGGTGCCGGTTGTTGATGTAGAGAATGAATTTTACCGTTTTGGCGGCGCGGCAAACTGTGCGAACAATATTCTTCATCTTCAGGGTGACCCTTTCCCGCTTGGTATAATCGGGAACGACAGGGCAGGCGAAATATTCAGAGGTCTCTTGGATGAACTGAAAATTGAGCACTCCGGTCTCATAGCCGATGAAAAAAGACCAACCACTCTTAAAACCAGGGTGATCGCCGGTTCGCAGCACGTGGTAAGGATCGACAGTGAAAACAAGGATGACATAAGTAATGAGACTGAGACCCGTCTTTTGAACGCTCTTATGGAGAATATCGATTCGATCGACGCGGTGATACTTCAGGACTATAACAAAGGGGTTCTTACCGCCTCACTGATCTCGAAAGTTATCGATCTGTGCAACGAAAAGAAAAAACTTGTAACGGTTGACCCAAAGTTTCATAATTTCTTTGTTTACAAAGGCGTCACGGTATTCAAACCGAACAGGAAGGAAGCGAGCGACATCCTCGGTTTCAGCATCAGAACCACAGAAGACGCGCTGAAAGCCGGCGAAATACTGCTTGACAAACTTGAAGCGGAAAACATCCTGTTAACACTGGGTGAGGATGGCATCGCGGTGTTCAATCGTGGCAACGAGCCAAAAATGATGCCCACAAAAGCCAGGAAAGTTGCGGATGTCTCAGGAGCAGGAGACACGGTTATCTCAACTTTAACCCTCGCGCTAAGCGCGGGTGCTGATATTTATGAAGCTTGCTACATTGCCAATTACGCAGCCGGAATTGTTTGTGAAGAGGTGGGAATTATACCCGTGGAGATTGATAATCTCTTTGATACCATAAAAGAGGAGAGAAGATGAAATACCTCTGGAATTGGGACGAACTCGCTGAAGTAAGAGCCGGACTGAAAAAGGAAGGCAGGAAAGTGGTTTTTACCAATGGCTGTTTCGATATCCTTCATGCCGGTCATATCGATTATCTCGTTAAGGCAAAAGCGCTTGGTGATGTGCTGGTTATTGGGTTAAACTCCGATGAATCGATCCGCAGACTGAAAGGTGACAAAAGACCGTTACTCCCGCAGGATGAACGCGCCTTCGCGATGTGGAATCTGAAAGCCGTAGATTATGTCACGATTTTTGAACAGGACACTCCGTTTGAACTCATAAGCACCATTGTTCCTGACATCCTCGTAAAGGGTGGTGACTGGTCACTTGATAACATAGTGGGTCGTGATGTGGTTGAAGCCAGCGGAGGTATCACCACAAACATCCCTTTTGTTGTTAACAGGTCAACCTCAAGCATCATTGAACTGATCCTGCAGAAATACAGTGGATAGTTAAATGAAAAAGGTGCCCGCCTACGTTCTGAAATATACACGTGGAACCCTCTACGTTATACTCTCCCTGGTGGTTGCCCTCCTGGTTTTTTCGCAAACCTCGTTTTTTCGCTCAATACTTAAAGATGAGCTTACCTCCATACTGAATAAAAGCTTGAGGGGGAAGGTCTCGATCGGAAGTATTGACGGCACGCTTGTTACCTCTCTTATAATCAATGATATCAGAGTTGCCG
>JAEYUD010000290.1 GCA_023433685.1 Bacteroidota bacterium | reverse complement strand
TCCCTATCTCCTGCCCCTCGATTATTGAGTAGAGCACATATCCCGGTTTTAATTCCGATCTCGGTGAAAAACCGTTATCACAACCTGTGAGAAAGAATACCGGCATTAAAAGCAATACTGCCGCAATAATGCTTCTGTATGCTGATGCCCGTTTCCAAACCCCGAGACTTCGAGACTTCGAGACTCCGTGACTCCGTAACTTGTTCGCCATGTTAAAACTCCGCTTTCACGAAAAACGCGGGAAGAAGCGGCAACTGATTGATCCGTTTCCCCGTTTTCTTGTCAAAATAGTAAATATTTTCCCTGTTATATACGTTCAGCACGCTGGCGCCGACAGTAAAATCCGCGAATCCGGTCGAAAACTTTTTGGTTATCGAAAGGTCGAGCCGGTGGTAGTAAGGAAGACGGGCCGAGTTCTTTTTATCGTAAATGAACTGTGGTTCGTAGTTTCCGAGAATATTGATGGGCAGTGTGCCATCAAGCAGGAGTTTATCGTAGAAACCGGTCACCGGCGTGAAAGGCATGCCGGAAGAGATCACCCAGTTTGCGGTAAACTGCCAGTTGGCACCCGGACTTATACCCGCGAGAAGGTTAATTGAGTGCCGCACATCATACCGGGGGGCATAAGTGAGGTCTTTCGCGTATTTTTCAGCCCATCCAAGCGCATAAGCAGCCTTTCCGTAGAAGATGCTGCCATCGAACTTAAGGGCAGTCTCGATACCGTAAGATGTGCCGCTGATGTTTTTGAAATCGAACTGAATGGATGTGAATTTCTGATCATTCACCTCCATCAGGTTGCTCATGGTTTTGTAGTACGCCTCCACTTCGAGCACAAACCTGTCGGTAAACCATGAAGTGAATCCAGCTATGAAGTGTGTGGCTTCTGCTGCCGTGATGTTATTCGGCACGATAATCCAGGGTTCGAAAACCGATATCAGTTCATCCTCATTGGCGAGAGCCACCATTTCCTGGGAATATCTTCCAAAGGCAAATTTAAAGATCAAGAGGCGGTTTATCAGCCATGTGAGCGAGACCCTTGGTTCAAAAAGGAAGGGTCGCTTCTCCGCCATCGAGAGGAAGTTGAACCGCATTCCGAGATCGAGCCCCACATCGTCCCAGCGGAAAAACTTGTAATTTATGTAACCGGCCAGTGAAGTACGGCTAACAGCATAATTGATCTCGCGCTGGAGCTGGTTGATCTGTTTAAGTTCAGTGGTGATGTACTTGTTCTGGATACCGAACAAGAGTTGATCTTTGCTGTCGTAAATATAAGCCAGATCAGCGTTTATGGTGAAGTCCCTCACATTGTTCTCGCGGGGTTTTGAGCCGGAAAGGTTTGGCTCAACTTTAGCCATGTAGTGGGAATATGATACGTTCAGATCGGAAACCAACGGTGAACCGTTCCATATTTTGCTCCACTTCACACCGCCAATGTTGTTGCGGATGTGGTAATCTTCAAGAAGTGGATCGTTATTCACCACCTGATCGGAGCTTAGAAACGCGTGCGCCACAAATTTGCTGTTCTGGTCGATGGAAGGATCAGAGAAATTAACTTTTACCGAGAGGTCGTAAAAGTCGAAAGGGGTTTCCTTGTTATTGATATACTTTTTCAGGATGTCTGAGTAGTAGCTCTTTCTCCCTGTAACAAGGAATGAACCGCCGGGGATAGGACCTTCAGCCGCGAGCTTTCCCGAGAGAAGTCCTGCCTGAAGCGTGCCCTGGTAGAAATTCTTGTTACCATCGCGGGTGATGATGTTCAGGATCGACGAGAGCCTGTCACCGAGCGCGGGGGTAAATCCCCCTTTATAAAACTCAAGTGAAGAGATTATTTCAGGATCGATAACGCTGAAAATGCCGAGTGCATGGAACGGATTATAAACCGTGGCACCATTTAGCAGCACGAGATTCTGATCGCTGCCACCACCACGCACGTAATATTTTGCCGTGGCATCGCCGGTTGTATTTACACCCGGGTTGTTTTGAATTACTCTAAAGATATCAAGCTCAGCGCCTATTGGCTGCAATTCGATATCTTTAATCGATATCTTTTCGAGACCGAGGTCGGTTTCATTTTCGCGGGCATTTCTTTCGCCAACGATCGTCACTTCACTCAGATCGACCGAGGTGCGGGCAAGTTTAATGTTAATATCGTTAATAACACCGGGTTTGATCTCTGTTATCACTTCGCGTGTGACATATCCGATTATCGAGAAGATCACGGTACGGCTGCCCGATGGTACTGATGGGATGAAATAGTAGCCGGAACTGTTGGTTGAGGCACCAAGTTTCCCTCCCTTCACCACCACATTGGCGTAAGGTATGATCTCACCGGTGAGGGAATCGGTAACAATTCCACGAAGATTACCGGTATTCTGAGAATAAACGAATGAAAAAGAGACAACCAGGAAAAGCAAGGTTTTAAAGGTGAGGTTTTTATACACTGTAAGGATTTCTGTAGGTTACTGTAACAATTTTAAGATGGAATTCAATATCTGTATATGCTGCCAATTTTTTTAAGAAAAAAGGCTGCCATATTTCAAGCAGCCTTCTTTCTAAAATGATCAGTGAACAGTGAAGATACTTCACAGTTCATAGTTCACAGTTCACACTTACTTCATCAGAAGCATCTTGTTGGTAAGTCTTACACCGTTTGAAACAACCTCATAGATGTAGGTACCTGAAGCGAGCTTCGAAGCATCGAACTTGTATGAATACATACCTGAGTTCAGGTTTTCGCTAACGAGAGTAGCAACTTCTTTACCAAGAACATCATAAACCTTCAAGGTTGTGAAACCTGATGATTTAAGAGCAAATTTGATCTCGGTTGAAGGGTTGAACGGATTAGGATAGTTCTGGAAGAGTTTGTACTCATCAGCTACCATGCCGAGGTCTTTTACGCTTGATGCAGGTCTGATCCATCTCTGAAACGGAGGATAGTTTGATGCACCGAAAGCGCAAACATAAACGGTGTCACCTGTTGGTGAGAAAGCAATACCGCGAGGTCTTGCATCAGTTGCACCGGGGTACATCTGCCATGTTATGCTGTCTTTGATCTCGTTGGTGTTAGGATCCCATCCGTACCATGTTCTGCTGGTCCAGAAAGTTTCAACGCCAGGGTATCTGTTGGGAAGATCGTTGTTCGATCCTGCAGAAGCATAAAGCAAACCATTTGGATGCCATACGAATGACTCTGAGTCGAAGCCTTTGAGAACGGTATCAACAGCCACGAATGGTGAGAATTCGTCTGATCTCTGATACTTAACAACGCAGTGTTTGTCGTAGCCAGCCCAGTAAATGGTGTTACCATCAGCACTGACTTCGAATGATCTTGAGTAACCGAATGAAGAGTCAACAGCGTTTCCGAGGAAAGCAAACTGAGGATCCCACATTTTGATCGGGTTTCCTGGAACAACGTTTCCTGTGAAGATAACGCCTGTTTCGGTTGAAGCAGCTGCAATAGCGGACGCACCAGGAACATTTCTAAGAACGCCTTTTGAGAGACCGGTTTTGAAGTCAACTTTCTGAACGAAATCAAAGTGTGAAGCGAGGATATCGCCGTCATGATGTTTCTTCAGTCCACGACCTGTATTGCCAACGAGTGAGTCAACAAAGTTTGGTCCGACGAAAACTTTGATCGGTGAAAAAGATGCCTGTGTACCATCAGGATTGAAGCAATAAAGGGCACCTGTTTTTACCCATGCTGTTCCGTTGAAAATCGAGTCAACAGCAGAACCGTAGAGCTGAAGCCATGCACGACCGTATGCATCAACAGCGACTCCATGAGCACCTGATGCAAAACGAAGGCTTGTTGTGTCAGGGAAGTGTTTGTCAAAGGTCCATCCACCCTGGGCGAATGCTCCCGTCGTCAGCAAAGCGAATAAAAACAATGCGGACAATTTTTTCATTTTGTATCTCCTAAATGAGTTGATAATGAGTTGCTAAAAATAATGATTAATTGAAACATTTCATACAAGTATATTATTTTCTGCCCAAATAAGGGGCGCCCTGTGTGCTCATGAGCACTTTGGCGATGGTCTGATCCAAAGTTTTACCGCTGACAGTTCCATTCATACGTGAATAATAGATGTTGGAACCGTTATCCCACGTGATAAACATCGCCTCTAAAGGAAGGAATACACCCGGGTAGTGTACGGAAACCGCACCGGCAGGAGTTACCTTCAGAATTGGGTCGATGTAATTGGTGGCAAGATAAAGGTTGCCGTTTACATCAACAGTGAACTGATTAACGTAGATATTGTAACCAAAAGATGTACCAATGTTCGCTACAGTTACAGGATTAGCCGCGTCGATGTTACCGGCACCGTCAATGGTGAACTTGTAAATTATGGAGGCTGAATCTTTCTTCACGGCAACAAAAAGGTTGCTTCCCACTACCCGGAGAGCTGTCGCGTTGGCAGCAAAGGGGTACGATGTAAGCACTTTACCGGGGGTTACCTTGAAGAGTGAAGCATTATCGCCACAAGCCCAGATGTTACCGGAGTTGTCGAAATCAATATCAACAATCTTAACCGTGGTTGGTGTAACCGCGAACCATGAAGCTATCGCCTGACCTTCGGTCATCCTGAAAATGGCACGAAGTGAGTTACGAACGCCATAGAGGGCTCCATCGGGGCCCATCTTTAAGCTGGTAAATCTGAAACCCCCACCGACATTGGGAGTGAATACAGATTTCACGCCGGCAGGTGTAACCTTGAAGATATTGTTTGTTACGTCACTTGTCAGCTGTGAGAAGTACATGTTACCGTTCTTATCGAACTCAATGGCAGCAGGTTTCTCGAAGCTCTGAAAAGCGAGTGGATACTCGACCGCCTGTTTCAGCCTGACGATCACGGTGTTTGAAAAACCAACCGCTCCGGCCACTCTGACTTTAACGAGAGCATCTTTTCCCGCTTCAGTAACAACACCCGCCCTCACGGTAATCGAGGTTGGGGTTGCAGCGATTACCTGCCCCTGAGCCGTATTGAAGTAAACAAAGTTTTCTTCTTTTACAGCCGAGAAGTTAGTACCTGTAATTGTGAGCTCGGTGATACCACTGAGACCACTGTCAGGTGTAACCGCGGTTATTGTCGGATCCGGTTTCGCGGGAGCGTTCGGATCGAAAAGTGTTGTTGTTTTATCATCTCCACAGCCGGCGAACATCACCATGAGCATAAGAAGTGCAGCCGGGAGGAGAACCGTTTTTATTTTATTCATAAAAATTGCTTTCATTGTTGAACCCGTCTTCTTTTAATACTCAAATCTGACTGTGAAATTGTGAACCGAGCTGAAAATGCCAAATGGTGTGTAGGCATAATCGATCGCCAGTTTAATACCTTCGAGCTGCGGTCTGAGACCGAAACCAAGGTTGTATTGCTTCTCATCGTTGGGGAATGAAACACCGCCACGCAGGAAAACCCATTTCATGAAGCTGTATTCACCACCAATGTAGAGCTGCTCGGGGTAATCGCGGGGGTGCGACACATCCACGGCAAGAAGGAACGAGTGCTGTTTCGCGAGATCAGGGATGAGGTCGATCATATTCATGGCGACACCTATCTTGAAATTCAGCGGAAGCTGGAAACCATCTTCCTTGTATTTGATCTCGGTAGAGAAGTTGCGCACGCTCATACCAAAATTCAGGCTCTTGAAACCGGTCTTGTAGAAGATACCGAAATCATAAGCGAGGGTTGAAAGTGTATTTTCCTCTGTTACAAGGTTGCCACTTCCATCGATCGACATGGGGCTGACACCAAGATTCTGGCGAACCCATTTAACCTGACCACCAACTGAGAACTTCTCAGAAAGGGCATTGGCATAACCGACACCGAGCGAGAAGGCGGTTGGTGAGAATGTACCCACGTCACGGTATCCCCTTTCGGTGGAACCGTCAACAATGGTCATCTGAAGATCACCATAGTTAACTGACATAAGTGACACGCCGAATTTACCCCAAGCGGGATTTTCAGGCTGAAATGAAGCGCTCGCGTAGAGATAATTGATATCAGCTATCCACTTGTTAACGCCCACGGCGGCATCCATTCTTGAGTCACCAAAGGCCATTGAGGCCGGGTTATAGAAGAGACCCGCTGAGTTTGAGGTAACGGCGGTAAAGGTTTCACCCATACCGGTAGCCCTCGCGTCAGTTGGGGCGCCAATAAATTTCATACCAGACTGTGCTAACTTTGTCCTTTGTCCAAATGTCTCAGGCTGGAGAAAGCTTACGGCAATCAAGATCACAGCCGTAAAAAACAGATACTTTTTCATAATCTTTTCCGTCCCGGTTAAGTTAGCGAATGATGACAAATTTAAGAGTGGTCTTGTCACCGGTTTTTGAATCGGTAACGACCGCGATATAAACACCGCTCACAACGATCTGACCGGAGGAAGTAACCTGGTTCCAGAACTCATCACCTGAGCCATCAGAGTGTTCGATGGTTTTAATGAGTTCACCCATTTCAGTGTATATCTTGATCGAACATTCACCCGGGATATCGTAGAAAGCGATCCTGTCACCGGCAGCTCCACCGGGGAATCTTACCTGATCAGGGGTTGAAGCCGAGTTGTAAGGGTTCGGAACCACTCTGATCTGGCTAAGTGCCGTACCGGCCTGTCTCTTAAGTCTCGCGGGATCATAAGACTGGCTGTAATAGCGTGAGCTCTTCGAACCGTCCGCGCCTACGCATGAGACGTAGTAGTAATAGTCGAAACCTCTCGAAAGTGAGGTATCATTAAATGAAGTGGTACCGGCAGGGAGCGTCTGAACTAAATGATAAGTGGAGTCAACATTAGATGATGCTCTCCAAATCTCATATCCGGCAGGATTTTCACCATCATAGAGGGTCCATGAAAGTGCAACCCTGTCACCACCCGATTTGATATCAAGTATCTTCGGTGGTTTAGGAGGGTTCGGAACTGTCGCCCAGTTGGCGTCAAAAGCAGCTTTGATCTTTCTGAAGGTTGCCATGAGGGAGTCTTTCCCCTTCATAACTTCCTGATTTTTCTGAAGCGCGGTAATTGTACCGGCTTTGAATTTCTTGCCGACATCAAGTCCTGCTTCATAACCCATACCCGCGGAAGCTTCAGCCCAGATAATGGTAACCGAGTCGCCGGGGGCAAGGTTGTAAGGCCCGTAACCATTGAAAACGGATGTACCACCTGTACCGGTGCCATAAGGAGCAGCAGTCTGAGCGGCATAATTACCGTCAGGCTGAACAGATTTGGCGTGTCTCGGTGATTTATGTCCGGCGATCATGAGGTTGTACTCGCCTTGCATTCTGTTCACGTTGAAAGCGTTGTTACCGGCGAGGAACTCGTTCCTGTCGGAGTCTTCCCACAATGTGGTTGAAGGCTGGGCAACGTCGTCAGTCTTGTCAGCGGATGATTTATCAGCATGAAGAGTGATCGTGCCGAGGAACTGCCATGCGGCAAGTCTTCCCACGGTATCACCTTTGTCAAGGTAACGCGAAGCATTTGAGTTAATCGACCATATCGGACCACCGATATTGTCATAAGTAACTTCTTTTCCCGGGTGATAACCGTGCCAGGCGAATTGTGCTCTGAAAGATTCCGACGGAAGATCCACTTCAACACCGTCACCGCGGGAGTCAACCATGGTGTTGATACCCCATCCTGATGAGTTGCCAATTACGTAGCGGGCCTGTTTGTTAACCGCCCAGCGGTACATAAATGAAACATATACACCGGTTAGAGTGTTGTTGGGAAGCTCGATCGTTGTTGGATCGGCATCGGTGTTACCCGTGTTCTTGTAAGTATACTCGTTAACGATGAAATTATCATAGCCGGGCGCGCTGAACTGATATATCCGTCTGTGAACGGTCAGACCAAGCTGGGTGTGGAAGATGTTGTCTATCATCCTGTCCCACTTCATGGTCGGGTCAACCCTGTCGATCGAAACATCTTTTTCGTACGACTGGTTACCGTCAACGTTAACTATAGGGGCATCGAATTTTGAAATAAGTTCGAACTTCTCAGGGAAGGCAGCCCAGAATGCGGGGTTACGCGGTCCGATAGCCACAACTTTAACCGGGTAGAAGTTACCCTTTTCGTCGGTAAAGTTGGCGGCACCGATCCAGTGACCTTTCATTGCCTGCATGTCCTGATATCTGTAGATGGCAGGGTAAGCCATACCATCCTGCTGGGTCTTGATGAAGCCCTGCTCTTCCAGTTCACTACCTATTTCGGAGTACCAGTTATGCAGGGATCCTACAGACATCCATTTGTTTCTGAACTGCGCGTTCGCGTCCGCCGCCATAACAACAAGCAGAAGCAAAAGAACAGATAAAAATTTACGTTTAAAATCTTTTTTCATTTTTTCCTCGGATTTGTATTCCATTCCTCGTTCTGAAAATTACTTGATCTCGATCATGAGTCTGAGACCCCAGTAAACAACTCTCGGGTTCGTGAAAGCTGAGTAAGCAAGGTTTGGCATGTCGATGTACGACTTGTTCTTGCGCCATTCATCTTTCTGAGCGTCACTCGCGCTGTTGTCCCAGGGGATGTATTCACCGGTTCTGACGTCGCCCGGTTTATCATCGCCAACCACGTTACTGTATCCAAACTTGCTGAAATCTTCAGAAAGATGGAGCGACTGCATGTAGGCATCCCAGTCTTTAGCGTCAACAAAACCTGCTCTGTAGTCGAGGTATTTAATGTTGAATACGTTCGAAATGTCAGCAAATATTTCGATGGCAGCGGGACCGAATTTGAATGTTTTCGAGATTCTGACATCGACGTTCCAGTAGTCTTTCCACTGGATGTTGTTCGAGTAGCCGGGGCGTGTGCCGCCGGGGCCAGTCCAGCTGAAATAAGTACCTGAAGACCACGAAGCGAGAATGTTGATCCTGAGATCTTCGAGGAGGTATACACCACCGAGCTCGGGACCGAATTCCATCGGGGTAAAAATATCGATATTCGCTCTGCCGTAAGGCTGCGGAACGGGTTTAACCTGATCGAAGAGGGCGGTATTTCTTTCCGACTCTCTCTGGAGGGCAGGGTTCTCATAGTATGTCGGAAGTCCGAAATACCCATAAGTTGCAACCATGTAGGTATAGTTGATGAAACCGGTAACCCAGTCTCCCCTGTTCTTGGTCAGGGTAACCTCGAAACCGCGGATATCACGGTACATGTTCGGTTCCGGCACCGAGTAAGAAACGGAGTTGTCGCGGCTTACATAGCCAACAAGTCTCGACTCATCGGTAACATCCTTGTAGTAACCGGCAAGTCTGAGGAGGAACATGTCAGCGAGGTTATGTTCGTAACCAAGCTCGTAAGCAACGGTTTTAGGAAGCGGGTTGTTCGGGTTTGCAAGTCTTGTGATCGCGTTGTTCGCCTGGCTTCTTCTAAGAAGATAGAGGTTTTCAGGCGCGGGCATCGATCTGAAGTGACCGTAGTTGAAGAACAGCTTGCTGTTAACCGTGATCGGGAAAGCAACACCAAGCCTCGGGCTGAGGGTGATGATCTTTTCAGTCGGTTCTTTTGGAAGAAGCTGATCGATCTGAAGTGAGTAAGCACCCGAGAAGGCTTTGTTGTAAGGATCATAAAGGAACCAATCGCCACCGGCGTGAGAATAGTCGAGGCGGAGACCGATATTCGCGATCATGCCTTCAAACTCGAGTTTGGTCTGGCCATAGATGGCTCCCCTTACAGGGTAGGTCTGCCAAACGGAACGGGAGTTGCTGGTGGGAAGTGAAGGCTCAATAAGAGCGTAGTTAACATTGTTATCTGTATAGATGAACTCAACACCGGCTTTGATCTGCATGATCTTGTTAAGCTGGCTTGAGTAATCAAATCTTGAGCTCCAGGTGTAGATCTTTGAAGTATCTCTCGAGTTGGAGTAACCGAGGCCCATGTTCATTGAGCTACCGATACCAGAAGAGAAACCGGAGTAATAACCGTAAGGTGATTCATCGTAATAGTTGTTTCCGATCTTGACAACCTGACCGGTGTTTCTTGGTGAACCGGGGTTGGTATTGTATTCGGAACCAACAACATTGAGTTGAATTTCATAGAAAGTGGTCGGTGAAAGCACATGTACGAACTTGGCACCGAGCATTTTTCTGTCAACTGTGGTGGGCCCCCAGTAATCAGTGGCGAAAACTCTCGCGTCTGAATAGCTGGCACCTGACCTGATATCCATTTCAGAAAGGATCGAATAGGCAGAACGGAAGATACCGGGACCGCCACTTCTTGAGCTGCTGGTACCGGTCTGTTTACCCAACAAACCTTCGATGGTGAATTTCATACCTTGCGCGATATCAGAAGTGATCTTTACGTGGGTGCTCCAGTCCTGATAAGCGTTTGTTGCTAAAGGTATTACGTACATTTCGCGTGAAGTTCTGTAGGAAGCAAGGAACCTGAGGTCACCAAGCTTTGAGCTGACAACAGGAACAGGACCGCTGATCGAGAAGTCCATGTCGTAGTCAGGCTGGGTAACACCCATTGGCTTTCTGTGCTGCCAGAGGAAGAGCTGCTGTGCGGCTTCCGGAGTAAGATCGTTGGTAGGGTCATCATCAGAAAGGAGTTCCTGTGAAACCTTGTCCCAACCTCTGAATTCCTGATATTGAGCCTGGGTGTAGAGATCCCATGCACCGTTTTTAGTTCCGGTGAAAGCAACCGCGGGGTCAATATAAGGACGTATGAAGTAAGAGTTGGGATCGTTGGGCATGTCACCCCAGTTTTTCATACCTGCAGGGCGGTATCTGCCGAGGAACACGACGTTATACTTGTCGCGCTTGCCTTCAGTGGTAACCACGTTAACAAGACCGGAACGGATGTTACCGTATTCAGCGTTGAAACCACCAGTCTGGATCTGAATCTCTTCAACGGAAGTGAAACTGATGCCGGTGTAAGAAGTATTGTCTCTTTCATCCCTGAAAGTGATACCGTTGATCATGAACGCTGTCTGGTCGGAGCCACCACCTCTGATAGTGAGTCCCTGAACACCGGCCTGCAGGCCAATTACACTGGCAACACTAACGATAGGAAGTGAGGCAACATCTTCCATCGAGATGTTAACAACACTCGATGAAACGTCTTTTTCAATTACAGGTTTTGTGGCAACCACAACCACTTCCTGAGTTGTGATCGACTCATCCGCGAGGGTGAAATCGAGGGTGGTTGTCTGGTTAATATTGAATTCAACATTAAGAACCGATTTCGGCGCGTAACCGATCATCGATGCTTTAACAGTGAATTTTCCGGGGGGTACGTTAAGTATGGCGTAGTAACCCTCATTGTCTGATTTGGCGCCAAGTTTGGTGCCCTCAACAATGATGGTAGCCCCGATAAGGGTCTCGCCTGTTTTCTGATCCTTTATGACACCGGTTAATTTACCGGTTTGTGCCAGGACCGGATAACTGAAGAGGAGAAAAGTTATCCATAAAATAGTATGCTTTAGCCGCATATATTGACTCCTGTGTGTATCTTTTAACAAAACTAAATAAGCAGTGCCGCTATTTTTGGTTGAATTATTAAAACTTTTAATGACGATGAAAGTGAATAAATCATTATACACCAGAGGAAAATCCGCGTCACCGCGGAAATCCATCTGACAAAATTAATCAAAAAATTTGAAATGGTGAAGCGAACCTTGAAAATAATAATCAACTATTTACTTTTTGTTCAATTCCTCCTCAAAAAACGCGAACATCGATCTGAAAAGGTGCATTGAAGTGCCCTTTCCTTCACTGATATTGTGTGATCTGTTCGGGTATGGCATGTACCTGAATTGCTTGCCGGCTGCCACGAGCTTGTCGACAAGGAATTCCGCGTTCTGAAAGTGGACGTTGTCATCCCCTGTACCATGGATCAGGAAGAGCCTTCCCTGAAGCTTGTCAGCGAACGTGACCGGAGAGCATAGCTTGTACGCCTCGGGGTTCTGCTGCGGGAGCCCCATGTATCTTTCCTCGTAAATGGTGTCATAAAACCGGAGATCGGTAACCGGGGCAACTGAAATTCCGAAGTGGTACATCTC
>JAEYUD010000289.1 GCA_023433685.1 Bacteroidota bacterium | reverse complement strand
GATAAGGTCTCTGTGCACCTTTAAATTTGATTATCGACCACCACAGGGTTTTCGCTTCGAGGCGCTTCCACTCATAATTCATGTTAAGCGTGTTCTGACGCGGGTTGGTGTGGAAACCTGCCTCACTGAGTTCGGAGGGCATGTTGGAAAGCCTGTTAACCGAAAGGTAAGGGCCGCCGCTCGTGCAGCCATAGAAAGAGCAATCTCCGATCGAACCGTACACCGTCGTGGTTCGCATCCCTTTGGTCAGGTTACCTATCATAATATCACTCATCGCCTTGCCACCGTTGGGCACTTTTTCCTGTCCGTTGGCGTACTGCCCCCAAAGAAGAAGGGTGGTGTTCGTGGTTGCCGAGCCTGCATCGCTGTGAATGGAGTGGAACCATGCCGCTCCTATTGAGTTGGCGTAATCAGTCCGCTGGCTAAGTCCCACGATCTGAATACTGTCTGTACGGGTCATGTAGACTGTGTCGATATCAGTTGAATCGAGCAGGAAACTTCTCAGGTGAAGGCCCACATAAAGGTTTTTCATCGCCTCAGGGTAATTGTAGATACCCATGTTTTCCTGGGCACTGTGCCCGGGGTCAATAACGATGTTCCAGCCTGAAAGGCCTGTAATCTGAGAATGGATCTGAATGGTAAGTACAAGGGCAAAAAGTGCAATAAACTTTTTCATTTTCTCACCTCCGCGCTCATTCTCATTATCGATCCGTCATTTATGTTCGCGTAATAGATGAACTTGCCGTCGGGACTGAAAGCGGGATCCATCTCAATAACTGTTGATGTTGAAGTAAGCCTCGCTTTGCCGGAACCATCCGCGTTCACCTGCCAGATATCGGAAGAGGTGATCACGTGACCGTCATCTTCAGTTACCATGTAAGCAATCCTGCGGGAATCGGGAGCCCAGGACCCGCGATACCCTTTACCGAGGTCGACAAGCCCTGTTCCATCGGTATTTATCACGTACTGGTTTCCACCGATAATTTCAAAAACCACCTTGCTCCCGTCGGGTGAAAGGGAAGCATTTATACATCTCTGTCCCTTTACCGGCTCAATAACTTTCTTGCCTGACGCGGAGGTTACAGATATCTTGTCGTTCTCAACAAAGGCTGTAATTCCCGTGGGAAGTGTTGCCTCAAGCGATCTTGTTGAGAGGTTAAAACTGTGAACTGTGTTCTCGAATACTGAGAATGGTTCACCGGCAGTGGAGACTCCCGGAAGCACAGTGATCTTCGATGAAAGAGGTGATGCAGGTGTTCTTCCTTTGTCGGCAAGAGTGTAGATAACCACCTGATTTTCGCGGTAAGGTCCATTAAATATGGCTGCTCTCGCAATGATCCCGGAATTGTCTGAAAGCCAGCTAAAACCAAAGCCGGAAGCAGGTTCTTCGGTTAACTGTACAACCCCGCTTTTTTCGTTATAAATGAAGATACCGCTGTATCCTTCCTGTGTGAAGGCCACGCTGTTGCCATCAGGTGAAACCTTTGGATTTATCAGCAGTTTGCCTTCGAGCCGCGCAACTGTCTCCCCTTCTTGCGCCACGATAAGTCCGGTGACGAAGAGAAGAAACAGTATCAAAAATTTTGATCTCAAAATATGAATCCTCGAAAATATAATTAATTGCAACCTTAAAATAAAGAAATTTAATGGTTGGTTCAGGTGATGAATTAGTGACCGGAGGGATAAAAAAAACCCCGGCAATTGGGGGTAGCCGGGGATATTTTTGTCTTAGTTGACCTGTCAGGGGAAGAACAAGCCAACAAAATCGAAAATTTATACAGGTAATATAATCATTTATTTATAAAACGGGAAGACTTTTGCTATTTTTTGAATCACGATTTTCAGATTATTCAGGTAGATAAAAATGAAGAAAATTACTGTTCTTGGCGCGGGAATGGTCGGCCGGGCAATTGCCCGTGACCTCTCCACTGATTTCACCGTAACCTCGGCCGATATTGATGAAGGCAACCTTTCACGGCTCTCAATGTTCAATATCGATACCGTTGCTGCCGATCTCTCAGACCCTGAGGTGGTTAAAGGGATAATTAAGGATGCCGATATTGTTGTTGGCGCGGTCCCCGGTTTTATGGGTTACCGGACAGTTGAAACTGTTATTAAGAGCGGTAAGGATATTGTGGATATCTCCTTCTTCCCGGAAGATTCAAAACCCCTTGATCCTCTCGCGAAAGAGGCCGGTGTGACAGCACTTCTTGATTTTGGGGTGGCACCTGGACTTAGCAATCTCTGGTTCGGTAATCAGTACGCGAAAGGTAATGTAAAGTTTCTCGAGTGCATGGTAGGTGGTCTGCCTGTTGAAAGAAAATACCCTTTTCAGTACAAGGCACCATTTTCACCTGTCGACGTGCTTGAAGAGTACACACGCCCCGCCCGGGTTAAAGAAGGCGGTAAAATTGTTGTCCGTGAAGCTCTCTCCGGAAGTGAGATTGTTGATTTCGAGGTAATAGGCACTCTCGAGGCATTCTACACCGACGGGCTAAGGTCAGTGCTTGACACTATACCCGTGGATGACATGCGCGAAATGACTTTAAGATACCCCGGACATATCGATCTTATTAAAGCGATAAGACATGTCGGTTTTCTCTCGGAATCAGAGATCGGGATCAACGGGGTTAACATAAGACCGAGGGATTTCGCCGCGAAAATTTTATTTAAGGACTGGAAGCTGGGCCCCACGGACGATGAGTTCACCGTGATGAGGCTCCGTTCGTTAAGAGAGATGCAGGGAGAGGAAGTTGAGTTCACACAAACACTACTCGACAGGTACGACCCCGTATCAGGAGTCTCCTCGATGTCACGCACCACAGGTTATACTTGTACCGCCGGAGTGAGTTTAATTGTGAATGGTATTTTCACCGACAAAGGGTGCTTCCCGCCGGAGATCGCCGGGATGAGAGACGAGTGTTTTAATCACGTGCTCGCCCACCTCGCTAAAAGAAATATCAAGCTCGACTGATCTAACGGCCTTCGCCCAAAAGAAAGCTTCTAAAGCCGGGATAATCAGTATTGGTTACCCGGCTTTCCTTCTTTTTCGCGAGACACTTCGCTAACCGTTCAGGTATAACGAACTCCTCGCCGATCGCCTTTTTCACGTCATCATAAAACTTTGCCGGGTGCGCCGTTGACATTACCACGAAGTGCTCCTTCGGCAAGGCTGCCGAAAGTTCCTTCGCGTAAAGCATGCCGACCGCCGTGTGCGGGTCGATCAGGTAATTATAATTCTTGTGCACCTCTCCTATAATTGCCATTGTTTCGGGATCACCAAAACTTCTTGCGGAGACATCCTTTCTCACTGATTCAATTTTCTCATGATATAGTGAGATTATTCTTTCAGCATTGCTCGGATTGCCAACATCCATGGCGTTGGAGATGGTGTGGATGGTTTCCGCCGGTGTAAATGCTCCACTGTTTATATAGTTCGCGAACACCGAATTACTGTTAAGCGCGGCATAAAATCTGTTAACGGGCATTCCGGCGAATTTGGTGAGAAGTCCGGCAGTGATGTTCCCAAGGTTTCCGCTCGGTACAACAAAATTCATCCTGTCGAACCGGTTATAAAGTCTGGCAAAAGCGTAAATATAGTAGACAGCCTGAGGCAAAAGTCTGGCGATGCTTATCGAATTGGCAGAAGAGAGGTTGATTTTTTTTCTTAGTTCCTCATCAGCGAATGCCTGTTTTACAAGTCGCTGGCAGTCATCAAATGTCCCCTCCACTTCGAGGGCTGTAACATTCCTCCCCATTGTGGTCAGCTGCTGTTCCTGAATCTTGCTGACCTTGCCTGAAGGATAGAGCAGCACCACTTCTACACAATCCACTCCAAGGAAGGCATTTGCCACGGCACTACCGGTATCACCGGATGTGGCAACGAGTATTTTACATTTTCTGTGCTCTTCATGCAGGTAGTAAGACATTACGCTGGCGAGGAATCGCGCTCCGAAGTCTTTGAAGGCAAGAGTGGGTCCATGATATAGCTCTACCACAGAAATGTGATCGTTAAGAGTTTTAATTCCTATATCAAAATTAAAGGTTCGCTCAATTATCCTGTCGAGCTCTATCTCACCGATACCTGTAACAAAAGGAGCAAGGAAGTGCCGGGCGAGTTCTGTAAGCGACATGTCAACAAGTTCCTCCGGTTCATCCAGAAGGTGCGGCACTCTTTCCGGGAGGAAAAGCCCCCCATCGGGCGCGAGACCGGAGTAAAGGGCCTCCATAAAGCTGTAAAGATTTTCAGATGAGAGGGTGCTTTTATACCTCATTCAACCTCCAGAAGTTTGGCGCCTTCATTGTTAACTTTTGAAATTGAAATATCCACACCGGTACCGGCTGTGGTATAAATATCTTTAACCAAAGGAATTGCCGCTTCCGCCGTGCCGGGATCGCTGAACAGGGCGAACATGGTTGGTCCAGAACCCGAGATGTTGCACGCCACGGCACCGTTTGCAAGAAGCAGTTCTTTTAATCTCCCGTATCCGGGGATCAATCCGGCTCTGTAAGGCTCGGCAATATGATCATTCGATGCAGCCGCGATCTTGCCATAGTCCGCCGTCATTATTCCCGCGAGCAGTGTTAGCGCCGCGGAAGTCTGTTTTATCGAATCCTTCACCGGAATTTCAGCGGGAAGAATCGAGCGGGCGTGACTTGTTTTGATCTCGATATGTGGGTGGATC
>JAEYUD010000250.1 GCA_023433685.1 Bacteroidota bacterium | reverse complement strand
GTACTGGAGCAGTCCCGCTTTCGATGCGGAGTAAATGCTGCTCGCTTTCAGCCTGTCGAGTGCGGCAACGGAATTGATATTCACAATGGCGCCACTTCCCCTCTTGATCATTCCGGGGAGCACGGCTTGAATTGCGCAAACCGCCCCGGTAAGATTTGTCCGGATGATCGCGTCAACTTCTTCAAAACTTGTATCTTTCGCTTCCTTAAAGGTTGTGATCCCCGCGCAGTTGATCAGCACGTCGGGGGCTTCATTCATCAGTGTATGAACGAAAAATTCCCTGATACTTGCGGGGTCGGATACATCACAAATGGAAGTAATCAGGTTCGGGTGTCCCGCTTCTTCAGCGAGGACTCCCAGGTTTGCTGAGTTTCTTGAGGTGGCGATGACGCTAAATCCGCGGGAGAGGGCTTCAAGTGTTAAAGCCCTCCCGATTCCTGTGCTCGCGCCCGAAATCCATATCTTTTTCATAATAGTGACTTGCTGCCGGGTCTGATGAGACTGAGGAATTCAAGTCTGGTCTTCGGATCTTCCTTGAAAACCCCGAGCATTGAAGAAGAAGTGGTTGATGAATTTTGCTTCTCAACTCCGCGCATCATCATGCACATGTGATAAGCCTCGGAGACCACCGCCACGCCTTTTGGTTTCAGGTACTGGTTTATTGTGTCGGCTATCTCTTTTGTCATCCTCTCCTGAACCTGAAGTCTTCTCGCGAAAACATCAACGATCCTGGGGAGTTTGCTGAGTCCTACAATTTTGCCGTCAGGGATGTATGCTATGTGTACCTTACCGAAGAACGGAAGCATGTGATGTTCGCACATGCTGTAAAAATCGATGTCTTTAACGAGTACCATCTCATCATAATTTTCAGTGAAGATGGCGTCATTAAGCACTTTGTGTATGTCTTTGTGGTAGCCTGAAGTGAGGTATTCGTAAGCTTTTGCCACTCTTTTTGGGGTTTTTACCAAACCCTCTCTTTCGGGGTTCTCCCCGATCTCATTTAATATGGTCTCTACGAGGCCCTGTACTTTTTCCAGATCCAAATCTAATCTCCAAAATATTCAACATAGTTATTCTCAGTCTCATACAACTTGATCTTGTAGAGCTTGCCTTGTGTTATCTTGTCCACAAGCTGATCCCATATTTTTACGGCTATGTTCTCGGCTGTGGGGATAACATCTTTCATAAAGTCAACATCAAAGTTCAGGTGCTTGTGATCAACTTTCCGGATGACGTTCTCGATTATGATCTTCTTGAGTTTTTTAAGATCGATAACGTACCCGGTTGAGTCGTCGATCTCGCCTTCAACCACCACTTCGAGCACGTAATTATGCCCGTGTCCATGGTAATTGTTACACTTGTCATAAATGTTTTCATTCTCTTCATCGCTGAAGGCGGGGTTATAAAGCCGGTGGGCAGAAGAAAACACTTCCCTGCGTGAAACGAAGATCTTGCGTCCCATCTTCTATTCGCTCAGGGCTTTCTTCACTTCTTCGGAGTGTCCGTCAACTTTTACTTTGGCGAATACGTTTTTCACCACGCCGGAGGGATCGATAATATAGGTGGTTCTCTCAACACCCATGTATTTTCTGCCGTACATGCTTTTTTCTTTCCACACCCCGTAAGCCTCGAGCATCGATTTGCTCTCGTCGCTCAGAAGTGTGAAATTAAGTGAGTACTTGTCGGCAAATTTTCTGTGAGATTTTACAGGATCGGGGCTGACTCCAACCACCGAGGCATTGATACCGTCGAATGACGGGAGTTCATCCCTGAAACTGCATGCCTCTTTAGTACAACCGCTTGTGTCATCTTTGGGGTAGAAATAGAGGACAAGGGTTTTCCCCGCGAAATCAGTCAGTTTAACTGTTTTTCCGTCCTGGTCCGCTAACTCGAAATAAGGTGCTTTATCACCCGGGTTTAACATTGTAAGGTCTCCAAAAGATTGTTGTTAATTATATGTTACAACAATCTTTTTTGAGTTTAGTTCAAAATACCTTCCTTTTTTCCCCAGGAAATAAACCCGTCTTCAAGTTGCGCGAATGAGTCGATAGCAAACAGAACAGGCTGTAAATGCCACACCTCATACTCCTGGGTAATTATCTTCCCAGGGTCGAACTCGATCACCTTCACTTCATCACCGAGCGCGTGATCCACCTCGGTAAATGAAGAAACTATCCCAGCGCCATAGATTCGTCTGCCACGTGACGTGTTTATCAGTCCAAACTCAACTGTGAACCAGTGGAACCGTTCAAGCCAGATCTGCTGCTCCCCTTTGGCTGCGAGAGCGGCTTCACCGAACTTCTGATAGAAATTCGCGAAACTTGGATTAGTAAGAAGCGGCATGTGCCCAAAAATATCATGGAAGCAGTCTGGCGCCGGGGTGTAGTCACGTTCGTCTGTGCCTCTGATGTAATCGGTCGAAGGAAATATCCGCTGCTGCAACAGTTCGAAAAAATTTTGCGCCTGAATAAGTCCGGGTACCCGGCCGATCTTCCACCCGGTCTCTTTGTTTAAGACGCGGCTCAGATGTTTCAGTGAGGGGATGTGATTGTGGTCGAACCCCATCAGCCGCACTCCTTCAATGTACTCATCGCAGACCCTGCCTTCGAGAAGACCGGTCTGTCTGTTGTAGAGGTAGCTCCAGGTCCCGTTGTCTTCATCCGTGTAGACCGGGGTGACTATCTGATCACCCACAGGGGGAAGACCGGAAAGGGTCTGCGGGATGCACCTTGGGTCTATACCCTCAGCCGCGGCTTTTTCATACGCGCCCATGGCTTTAGCTTCGTTGTCATCGAACATATTGATCTCCGTGTATGTTATTGATGGCGGTTACTTGCTCATTTCAAGCATTTTCTCCAATGGTCTGAGGGCTTTAACCCTTATCACTTCGGGCAATTCTATCTGAGGGGCTTTGTTCACCATGCAGTTATAAAGTTTTTCTATGGTGTTTAATTTCATGTAAGGGCAGTTGTTACAGTTACATGACTCCTCCTCACCCGGAGCCGGAATAAACTTCTTTCCGGGCATGGCTTTTTCCATCTGATATATGATACCGGGTTCCGTAGCCACGATGTACTCTTCTGATGGATCACTCTGAACAAATTTAAGAAGCGCGGAAGTGGAGCCTATAAACCAGGCTTTATCCAGCAAGTGGTCTTCACACTCGGGGTGGGCGATCAGTTTCGCGTCCGGATTCTCCAGCATAAGCTCAAGTATCTTTCTCTCACTGAAAGTTTCGTGAACGATGCATGAACCATCCCACAGCACCATTTCCCTGCCTGTTTTCTTCATGATGTATTTGCCGAGGTTTTTGTCAGGGGCGAAGATAACCGGCTGGGTCTCAGGCAACTGCCTGACGATCTTCTCAGCATTGCTCGAGGTGACTATTATATCGCTTAGCGCCTTTATCTCTGCTGAACAGTTGATGTAGCTTAAAACCAGATGGTCCGGGTATCTGCTTTTGAATTCTGTGAATGGTTCAGCGGGACAGCTATCAGCGAGCGAACAACCGGCCTCAAGATCGGGCAGGAGAACAAGTTTATCAGGATTAAGAATTTTCGCTGTCTCAGCCATAAAATGCACACCGCAAAAAACTATTACGTCAGCTTTCGATTCTTTGGCTTTTCTTGCAAGTTCGAGACTGTCACCTATAAAATCCGCGATATCCTGAATATCACCGGTCTGATAATAATGGGCAAGTATTACAGCATTCATACTCTCTTTTAGCGCGATTATCTCCTTCTCGTAGTCGATTCTCTCTCTCCGGTCCAACATATTCTTTAACATTTATTGACTCACATTCTCAATTTTGAAAATTTTTTCTCTTTAACGGAAATTTAGAGATAAATTTTCAAATAAAATATCGCGTGAATAAAGATTCTGAATTGGCACGATTGTTGTTATTATAGCTGTACTCGATTAGATGTTCCTTTAACCCTCCTTATAGTAACACACTACAACTGCCGGAAATGCGCCCTCTTTTCCGGCAGTTCCTTTTTAAAGCCGTTTTTCACTAAATTTCAGTTTGTCATTTATTTAAAATTTGGTCTATGCGCAAACTCTTACTGATACTCTTATTTCCGTTTTTCACTGCCTTCGCCGCTGACAGTCTTCTATTTGTGATCAGAGTTGATGATATTCAGTCAAGAAATGTCACATACTCCCCCGGCATTCTGCCTTTCCAGCACGCGGTTGAGCAGAGAGGCGGAAAGGTAACCTGGGCCGTAATACCTCACAGGTTGATTGAGGCAATGAACAATTTTGGTTTCGTTACACGGCAACTCATTACAACCATGGCAGACGGACATGAAATATCAGTCCATGGATATAACCATACCTGTCTGAGATGTGGTAACACCGGACATGAGTTCTATTGCGCGACACAGGGATACAACCATTCATACCAGGTTCAATCAGCAATGACTGATACTTCTCTCCGGATACTTAATGACAGCCTTGGTATTCGCCCCCGTAGTTTTGTTCCACCGGGGCATTATGCTGATACAACAACCTGGCGAATGCTTGCAAATCAAGGTTTTAATATTCTCTCGACCACAGCAACCACAAAAAAGTTCGTTTATCCCGGTCTTTATAACCTGGCACCTCACCAGGAATTTACCTGGAACATGCTACCCGGCGATTACCGGCTGCAACTGACGAATGCGTTAAAGGATATCAGAACAAAAGGAGTGGTTAACGGATATTACATGCTCCTGCTACATGATCCGTTCACGCGACCGGGCTACCAGAACGGCTTGGTTGTAACCTGGATCGGTGAATTGATGGATTCCCTGAATCTCGAGTACGGCTCAAAGATCAGATACAGAACCCTCACTGAAGCAGCGGTTGCATTCAGAGACGCTCCCTCGGATCTGGCAGGCGAAATTGGGGTCAATCCTGAGGAATTCCTGTTATCGCAGAACTACCCGAATCCTTTCAATCCTTCGACCGTGATCGAGTTCAGCATACCTTCAACCGGGAACGCGACGTTAAAAGTTTTTGATGTGCTGGGGCGTGAGGTGGCTACTCTGGTGGATGGAATCTTGGAACCCGGAAACCACAAAGCATGGTTTGACGCAGGCGATCTCGGTAGCGGAATCTATTTTTACAGGCTTACCTTTATTGGTAAAAACTTGTCCGGTAAGATGCAGTTAAACAAATGAGAGTTTGAGCTCTATTTTATGGTGCTCTTCATGTGATCAATTGCAGCGATAACGTCCTCTTTCGCGCATGAGACATCGATATGAAGCTCACCGGGGTCACCGGTCAAAACAAACTTAACTTCTCCGTTTAGTCGCTTTTTATCCCCCTGCATTGCCAGATAAATCGCCTCGGAATCAAGTGCGGCGATTCTGCTGTCGGCAGGGTACCTGTTCAAGAACTCTGAAACCTTGCTAAACGTGCTGTCAGACATCAGTCCGGTTCTGTTTGAAAGATGTGCTGCCCCCCTCATTCCGGCTATTACGCCTATGCCGTGCTTGACAGAGAATCCGGATACTGACTCGATAGCGTGTCCGAATGTATGCCCAAGATTAAGCGCGTGCCGGGCTTTCATGTCAAGTTTGTCTTCAGTTACAACACGATTCTTGATATGTGCCGACCGGCTGATCAGTTGTAAAAGGTCTTCTTCGGGGATATCGAGGCTCCCATTAAGTTTGTTATTGCAGTATTCAAAAAAATCTGCATCAATAAGGGCGTATTTCAATACCTCCCCCATTCCGCTTAACAGATCCTGCCGGTCTAATGTCTCAAGAAATTTAACAGAGGTAACAACCGTTTCAGGTTCGTAGAAACTCCCGATGAAATTTTTATACTTATTGTAGTTCACTCCGGTCTTACCGCCAATGCTGCTGTCTACCATTGCCAGAAGTGTAGTCGGAACGTGCACCAGCTTCGTGCCCCGCATAAATGTGGAAGCGGCGAATGAACCCGTGTCACCGGTGATTCCGCCACCAACCACTACGATGCAACTCCCACGGTCGGCTTTATTGGAAAGGAGAAAATCGTAGATCGAGAATAGTGTCTCAAACGATTTATTCTCCTCCGACGCGTGGAATTCAAAAAGTCTGGAAGGATCAACCAAAGCCGCGAATGTATCGCGGTAAAGGTTGTTTACGTTTGAGTCGATTATGTAATAGCAACTGAACTTTTTGTTATAAAAACCAAGTTCCTCTTGAACCCTTTCAAGAGTCGAAACGAGAGCATAGTTGAATGATCCGTTGTTGCTTTCTATTGTGATATTTCTCAATTTGTCCTTTTCCTGTACGGCTTTTGTGAGCGGATCCGGTTTATAATCCTGTCAATACTTTTGCCAAAGTTTTCAGCCTCGGTTTCCACTGTGATATCAGCGGATTCATACCCGGGTTTTCGTATTTCAAAAAGATATCTAAGTTTCTCCATTGCTTCTGATTCAGTCATTTCGGCATCATTTTCAGATCTGAACAATGGTCTGGTGGTCTTCTTCTTTACCCTGTGATAAATTGATCGAAGATCAGCTTTCAGGTAAACAAGCAATCCAGTCGATTTGCAAAGCTCTATGTTCCGGGGATTGATCAAAGTGCCTCCACCGAGTGAAATGACAGCCCCTTCCAATTTGCTAAGCTCTATCAGTTTTTCAACTTCAAGCTTCCGGAACTCCTCCTCACCACTGTTCAAAACAATACTCGCCACGGCAACTCCCTGATCCTTCTCAATTTCCAGATCGACATCATGGAACTGCCAACCAAGACAGTTGGCAACCACCTTCCCAAGGGTGGTTTTTCCGGTACCCATAAAGCCTGTCAGATAAATTCTTTGATGGCGCATTAAATCAAAACTTCATTTTCAGAGCGAGAATAAAAACTGTACCTTCAAGAGAGAGTTTCTGGTTGAAATCTGTTGAGCCGAGCGTCACTTTTTTACCATTGAAACTCCCCTCACGGGTGCCATACTCGCCCTTGAACTCCACTTCGGGATCACGGAATTTCATTGAGAATGTCATACCAAAAGTGTCACTGAAGTAATAATCAAATCCGGAGATTATATGTATCCCGTAGCCCGTTTTGGAGGCACCGTTTCCGGGACTTATCCCCGCCACTTCTCGCTTTGATGCAAAGAAGTAGAGCCCTCCACCACCACCGATAAAAAGTTGAAACGATTCCGAACTGAAAGGCAGGATGTAATTCAGTGTGAGTTCGAGTGGCACAAATGTGTAACCGTCTTTTACCGGAATAAATATTGTACCGTTGTCACTGTCAACAGTCTGACCGTAAAATTCACTCCTCTTCGAAGCGTACTCGAGTGAAAGTGATGCCGAAAGATCACCGGTAACGGTGTAGCCAATCTCAATCCTGGGAAAATGAAAGGAACCGAGAGATATTTCAGTCTCACGAAGATCAAAATCCGATACCCTGGGGTAGGGTATAATCTTTGAGGCTGTACCGTAGCCTGCCCCCACGGAAAGTGAAAGAGCCTTCTGCGGGAAAAGGGATATTGTAGACACGAGAACGAGAGTCACGACGAGAATTTTTTTCATTCAGATGTTCAATTTATCATTCCTGACTCGATATAAAAAACCCCACCGGGGTACCGCTGACGCGGGACACAAGGCGGGGTCAAAAAAAATTACATTAGTTCTGGGGGTAGAACTTAACGTTTGCCTCTTTTTTCATGATCTCCATCCACTGCTGGAAAGCCATCTGACGGCGTTCACCAAGGATCTGATCCCTGACAGCATTTCTCTGAGCGAGGAAGTTCTGCTCATTGAAGTTTTGTCTCGATTTAACGTTAATGAGGTAATATCCTCTAAGTCCTTTAACAGGTCCGGTAATCGCGTTCAGCGGTGCTTTTGAGGCAGCAAAGCTGAATCCATAGTCCATTCCAAGACCGGGGATGTTACCGGCAACAGTGAATGAATCAGCGGCGCCAAACCGGATATTCTTGCTGATTGAAGGAGCTTTTGACAGATCGTTACCGACTTTGCCTTTAACCGCGTTCAGTTCCGCGAGAGCCAAAACAAACTTCTTGTCTCTGGTAGCGGCGGTGGTAACTTCTTCTTTTACACTTTCGAACTTCTTCACACCGGCAGTGTTAACTTCGCTGATCTGGGCAACAACCATCTGCCCCCCAACAAGGGTTACAGGAAGAAAATCGTTAAGACCGTCTTTGAAGGCAAGAGCAACAAGGTTTCTGCTGTAGCCAAGTCCCGGAACGGCTGCTACATCAGAGGGGAAAGGAGTGGTTTCCTGTGCAACAAGTTTCTTGCTCTTCGCGGCTGAATCAAGTCCAAGTTTGGAAGCAAGGGCGAGAAGATCTTCCGCGTCCCTTCTTGTAAGATTCAATGTCGCCGGTGAGTATGAAAGTTTCTTTGTGATCTTCTCAAGAACATATTTCTTGCTTGAACGCTCTGAAACTTTAATAATGTGGTAACCATAGTCGGTTTTCACCGGAGGCTGTATCTCACCTACAGGTCCGTTGAAGCAGGCATCTTCAAATGGTTTAACCATCGCGCCTTTACCGAACCATCCGAGATCACCACCATTTGCGGCCGAACCCGGATCTTTCGAAACTTCTTTTGCGGTCTGTTCGAAGTTTTTACCTTTTTTGAGCTCTTCATAAAGTTTTGTGGCGGCTTCGAGATCAGCTTTATCATCGTTGGTCTTGGGCAACAGAATGTGTGAAGCTCTCGCGAAGACATCTTTACCGTCAACGACGGACGAAATCTTGTAGATGCCCATTTCACCTTCACCGGAGACCGGTCCTAGCACATCACCGGATTTGATCTCGCCTTTGTAGGTTCTCAAACCGGCTGGCAGCATGTTAACAGCCACTGTGTCTTTCGAGTAAGGAGATTCACTCTGTGCCTCAACAAAGCTCTGGAAGGTGGCGGAGGTATCCGCTTTTATACGGGTAAGGATGTTTTTAAGAATTGTGAAAACAGCCTGTGTGTCTTTATCTGAAGGCTTAACCGGAATTGCAACGAACTTCAGTTTACGGTTTGCATCCTGTTTGTAAAGATAGCTGTTCTTGTTGTAAAAATCCTTCAGTTCTTCATCAGTGGGCTTAACAGTTGAATCAGGATATACATTAAGATCTATGAGGGCATAGTCTGCACTGATCTTTACATCCTGATCGCGAAATTTGCGTCTGATCTCGGCATCGGTTACAACCACACCGGCGCTGACAAGAGCCTGGAGTTTCGAGAACATAAGTTGCTCTTTTATCTGGCTTTCAACCATGATGAGGTTTTCTTTGTTCCTTGGGTCCTTAAGTGCCTGTTCGTAAGCGGCCCTGTTGAAAACCCCATTGGAATCCATAAATGAGCTTTTCAAATATTCAGGCGGATTTTCACCAAGTACGATATTTCTGATCTCATCCTCTGCAACGGTGATGTTGTATTTCTTGTAAGCACTTTCAAGAATCTTCAACTGAACGAACTGATCCCATGCCTGCTCTCTGATCTGCTGATCATTGGTAACGTCAGGCTGCTGCCCGCTCTGTTTCAGACGGTTCAGATAGTTCTGATAAAACTGTTCAAATTCCTGAACTTTTACTTTTTCACCATTTATCTCGCCGATGTTGCTTCTGTCATTCATTACCTGGCTTAAGTTCATATCACTTACAACCATGAAGAGAATAAAGATTCCACCGACACCAAGAATGAACCAGGGAGCTAAACTCCTGATCCTATCCATATAACCCATATTTAAGAATGCCTCCGGGATTTTTTTTAAACGAATTACAAATTTACTTATATCACCCCTAAAAATCAATTATCTATTTAAGTTTATTTTTCACACAGCCGGAGTTCTTGAACTTTGGTCGTTACAGCAAAGAAAAAAATTTAATATTTTGTTTATATTCCGTTATGGGAATCAAGTTTTTAAATTCAGTATTTGCAACCGGCGTATGATGTCCCGTGAAAATAAAGAGGGATATATCTTTCAAAAGATAAGCACCTTTTGGGGTATACTTCTCGTATCACTTATCTACTTCGTAATTGCCAGAACGAGCCTCCTGCTTGCCCTTCCGGGTAGTGATGCTTCACCGGTGTGGCCCCCATCAGGGCTCGCACTCGCTGCTCTTTTTCTTTTTGGCAGAAGAATCTTGCCGGGAATTACGATCGGGGCATTTACTGCCAATCTGCTTGCCATGCTGACTTCATCCAACGGGAGCACTGACTTTTCGATCGCGACCGGGGTTTCCTTGGTCACAGCCGCGGGCAATACCCTGGAAGCTTTTTCTGCCTGGTACATCACTGAAAAATTCATCCATCCCGGTAATTTTCTTTTTAGAGTTTCAAATGTCTTGGCGTTCACCATTTCGGCAATGGGCGCGGCCCTGATAGCGGCCTTGGTGGGACCAGTGGCTTACAGCGCGGCCGGTTTGGCGCCATGGCATTTTTTCCCTGATTTCTTCATAACCTGGTGGTTGGGAGATTTTTCCGGGATGATAATCTTCACCCCGATGATCATCCTGCTGCTTAAGAACGAATCGATTGCAACCAAGCGGGTTGAACTGGTGAGATTAACGCTCATCTCTTTATTGCTAATTGCACTAACCACGGTAATTTTCAATCAGGATCCCAGATCCTTGGTATCAATGCTAATGCCGTACATCCTCTTCCCCATCACAATATGGGTGGCTCAGGAGTATGACCCCCTTGTAGCGGGAACAGGCATTGTACTTATAACAATTATAGCTGTTTTTAGCACGGTACATGGAAGTGGTACCTTCGCGCTTGACACCCGCACCAATTCCCTTTTGTTATTACAGGGATTCGTTACTATTCTCGGCTTCACTTCCCTCTCATTTTCCGCTGCAACAGCCGAAAGAAACTACCATAAGAGGGCAGCTGATGAGAAGGCTGATGAACTGGCAGCAGAGAGAACCCT
>JAEYUD010000236.1 GCA_023433685.1 Bacteroidota bacterium | reverse complement strand
CCCTCTTACAGAGCTACACGCTGGACAGCGATCTGATCCTCTGCATTTTTAAGTGCGGTGTCACGAGTCAAAAGTTTGCCGCGATGTCACATATTCCCACCACGATAAACGAACCTGTTTTCAGGGGAAGTGATGAAAGTGCCTTCAATAATATCCGTTACGCTCTGACCAGAGTGTTCCAGAAAGTGATCAACGGGCGGTTTGGCAGCAAGCTTTACGACGATGAAAAGTTCTTCGACCATCGCGCGATAATGGAAGATAAAGTTAGCATACCGGGTGAAGACGCGATAAACGCCGGAATTGTAGCCGCTTTTTCCTCCATTCTGCCTCATTTCCATTGGGACGAAGATGTGGCGGGCTGGGTGGCACTTCCCGGTAACGTGACCAAAGTCTACGGGTTCGAGAGGATCCTTGAAACCGGTAAACCATTGAACGATATTGAAAAGCAGTTCCTGAGCAAGGTTTTGTTGCTTGTCGCGGGGGCAGATGATACACTTAAAGAGATCGAAAAACTTTTCCTTTTCGACTTTGTGTTCCCTGTGCCAAAGGATATCAGTGAAATAGCCCTTAAAGAGGGGCTGACCGGCGATGAATGTGACAGGATCACCCGGTTTGAATTCAAGAAAGCTGTTATACTCTTTGCCTGGGCGATCGCGCTTACCGACAGGGAGCTCGACCGGAGGGAGGCCGATTTCATAGTGGAAACCGGGAGGATGCTGAAGCTTGATGAGCTTCTTGTGATGCAGTTGTGTGAAACCGCGGGCAGGTTTGTTCTCGTGAAATATCTTGAACATCTTTCATCCGGTATCTCCGACTTTGAAAAAATAAGATCGAAAGCAGTGGAAATATCTAAAATACTACTTCTAAACGAGAGGGAAGCGGATGAGGTGATCAGCAAGTTTTTTGCCGGTTAACCCCATTGCCTTCCAGAAAAACAGACATCTAAAAAATTAATGAAATTTTTATCTTCCTACTTTGAGATAGAGAAGCACGGGTCGTCGATTAAGACCGAGGTTCTTGCCGGCATTACCACCTTCTTTACAATTGCTTATATCATAATTGTCAACCCAAAAGTTCTTGCTGTCGCGGGTATACCCGAGCAGCCAACCATGGTTGCCACCATACTTGTCGCGTTCACGGGTACATTTCTGATGGGTGTATATGCCAAGCGACCCTTCGCCATTGCGCCATACATGGGTATGAACGCCTTTATCGCGTATACAGTCGTAAAAATAATGGGACATTCGTGGCAGACCGCGATCGGCGCGATTCTTATCAGTGGAATACTGCTCGTGATCGCCACCGTTACCGGAGTCAGAACGTGGCTCGCGCGATCGATTCCCGAATCGCTTAAAATCGCCTGCACCGTTGGGATAGGGATGTTTCTTACCCTGATCGGATTAGTAAAATCAGGGATCATAGAGGGAGCGGGTAGCCCGCCGGTAAAGATCGGTCACCTTAATCATCCCCAAGTGATATTCGCGATAGCCGGATTTGTTCTGATCGCTCTACTGATGATGAAAAGAGTGAAGGGGGCGATACTTCTGGGAATCCTCGCCGTTACACTCCTTGGATTCGTAAGCGGTATGGAAGACCTTCCTGAAAAGTGGGTCAGCATGCCCCCGGGGCTTGACCCCATCTTTTGGCAGTTCGATCTGATTGGCGCGCTTCAGTGGGGTTTTGCATCAATAATCCTCACAATAGTTGTGATGGATATAGTTGACACGATCGGAACACTGACAGCGCTCTCAATGGTCGGAGGCATGCTCGATAAAGACGGGCACCTCCCTGACATGCACAAACCGATGCTGAGCGACGCTATTGCCACCACACTTGCAGGAATACTTGGCACAACCACGGCGGGGGCATACATCGACTCTGCAACCGGCATCGAAGCCGGCGGAAGAACGGGTCTTACGGCAGTTGTAACCGCGTTTCTTTTTCTCCTCACACTTTTCATTTCACCATTTGTTTCAGTGATCCCTGCCTACGCCTATTCACCCGCGCTGATGGTTGTCGGTCTGTTGATGATCGGCATGGTCACAAGGCTCGATTTCAGTGATTTCAGTGAGGCGGTACCCGTTTTTACCACAATAGTTCTCATGGCTTTTAGTTATAATATCGGTATAGGAATGACGGGTGGGTTCATCGTCTACATAATCTTTAAATCAGCAGCGGGAAAGATATCTGAAATCACCACGGGTATGTGGGCACTCGGCATTATTTCGCTTCTGCTCTTCATAATTTACCCGTATTGAGGCTGGTATCATGAAAGAAAACGGAAAGGAAAACATCATGACCACAAAGGCCGGATTCGTTACCATACTTGGTGCTCCGAACGCGGGTAAAAGCACGCTGATGAACACCCTTATGGGTGAGAAGCTTTCGATAACCACTTCAAAACCACAAACAACCCGTAAACGGGTTCTTGGCATTCTCTCCGAAGAAAATTATCAGATCATTTTTCTTGACACCCCCGGTATCCTCGAGCCAAAATACAAGCTCCAGGAGAAGATGATGGAATATGTAAATCTTTCATTACAGGATGCCGATGTTATTGTCTGGCTGCACGACGCCCATGCCCCCCTCTGGGAGAAGGAAGAATCTGCTGTGGGGCAGGTCTACAGGCTGGCAAAGAAAATGGAAGTGCCAAAAATAGCCTGCATAAACAAGATAGACATCGACGAGAAAAAAACCGTTGAGAGTATAGAGTTTTTTGAAGAGAGCAAGAAATTCGATAAAGTGCTCCCCATCTCGGCTCTTGCAAACGTGAATTTGAATCAGCTTAAAGATTTTATCATCGCGAATCTTCCCGAGCACCCAAAATACTATCCGGATGACGACCTCTCAGATGAAACCGAGCGTTTCTTCGTTTCAGAGATCATCCGGGAACACATCTTTGAACTCTATGAAAAAGAGATACCCTACAGTTGCGAAGTGGCAATTGAGGAGTTCAAGGAGCGTGAAGGTCGCAAGGATTTTATTTACGCCATGATCTATGTCGAACGCGACTCTCAGGCGGGGATCATCATCGGCAAAAAAGGCGCGATGATCAAAAAACTCGGTGAGAATTCCCGTGCAGCCATCGAAAGTTTCCTCGGGAGGGAAGTGTTCCTCGATATCAGGGTAAAGGTACGCTCAAACTGGAGGAGTGATGAAAAGTATCTTAAATATTTTGGATACGCGCGTGACGATGAGGATTAATCCGCTGTCATGAACGGAGGGAGGCTCAAGGAGTTCAAGGCAGAACTTATTCTTTTACTCCTTACGGTGCTGTGGGGAGGTACTTTCGCGCTCATTAAAAGCGCGATCGTTCACGTCTCCCCTTTTATGTTCGTGACCGTCCGTTTCGGGTTTGCGTCCCTTATCTTTCTTCCTTTCGCATGGAAGCACCTGAAGGGGCTTTCGGCACAACAGATGAAGGATGGTTTCTGGATCGGGTTCTGGTTTTTTCTTGGGTTTATTTTGCAGACCATTGGTTTGCAGTACACCACTGCCTCAAAATCGGCATTCATCACCGGAACTTTTGTGGTTTTCACACCGCTCGCGCAAACAATAATTGAAAGGCGCCCGCCCTCACTCGTTAACACGATAGGTATCGGAATTGTAGCAGTCGGAATAATTTTTCTTTCCGGAGGTGACAGTGATATTATGAGCGTGGTTACAGAACTGGGAGAGACTTTCAATTTTGGTGATTTCCTCACGCTATTGTGCGCGATGTCATTCGGTATATACATTGTCTGGCTTGATGTTATCTCGAAGCGGAACCATTACATGTATACAACATTCTCACAGTTGGCTTTCACGGCGGTCACGGCAATAGTTCTTATGCCTTTTTGCCATTTTACCGGTATTGAGACCATCAGATTTGATTTTAACTTTGACGTGATTGGCGCGCTGCTGTATACAACCCTTTTCGCCACCCTGTTCAATGTAACGATGATGACAAAATATCAGAAGGAAGTGGTGCCTGTTAAAGCGGCAATAATCTACTCTTTTGAACCCATATTCGCGTCGGTGATCGCTTTCATACTTCTCGGTGAACAATTCACTAAAATGGGACTGACAGGTGCCGCGATAATTTTTGGTGGACTTGTGTTTACGGAAGTGTTTAAGAAATATGAAATGTGAAATGTGAAATGTGATTCGCCGAGGCGAAGTGAACTGCTCTTCGTCGTTTTGAAGTGTACTGAGAGGTATTAAAGATAGGTGCTTTTATGACTATTAGAGCAAACTTTCTTGTGAAAGGTTTGGTGCAGGGGGTGGGATTCCGGTGGTACATACTCCGTGAGGCAGAAGAGATCGGTGTTACCGGGTATGTCCGGAATACCTGGTCGGGGGAGGTGGAGATAGTTGCCGAAGGTGAAGAGTGGCAAATAGAGGCGCTTCACGAAAAAGCGAAGCAGGGGCCGATGCGGTCACGGGTCACTGCCGTAAGGGTGGTGAAAGAAGCCGCGAATAACGAGTTTAATAAATTTGAGATAAGAAATTGAAATTCAGAATAGGTAACGGCTATGATGTTCATCAATTAGCCAAAGGAAGAAAACTTATACTGGGCGGAGTTGAAATACCTGCCGAAAAAGGTTTGCTTGGACACTCTGACGCGGATGTTCTCCTCCACGCCATAATGGACGCGATGCTCGGTGCCCTGGCGCTCGGTGATATTGGGAAGCACTTCCCTGATACCGGAGCTGAGTTCAAGGATATCGACAGCAAGATCCTCCTGAAAAGGGCATATCAGCTTGTCAGGGAGAGAGGATACACCATCGGCAATATCGATTCAACAGTTGTTCTCGAAAAGCCAAAGATCGCGAAATTCATTCCGGAAATGCAGAAAGTTATTTCGGAAATTCTTGAATGCGCCCCCGAAGATATTTCAATAAAGGCAACCACCTCTGAGAAGATCGGCTTCATCGGCAGGGAAGAAGGCGCGGTTGCGTACGCGGTGGCTTTGGTTTTTAAGAACTTCAGTACTCCGGAGCTCCAGAACTCCGGTTCCCCTGAAGTACTGAAGTACTGAAGTACCGGGGTTCTTAAAAAATGAATATATTCAAACGAATCCCCAAAACGCCTGATGAGCGGGCAAGATTGAAAAGCGACTGGTACCTCCTGATAATTTCGGGAGTACTGATGGGTTTTGCTTATCCACCGG
>JAEYUD010000111.1 GCA_023433685.1 Bacteroidota bacterium | reverse complement strand
ACCTCAATGATCAAGTATGAGTATCTCAAGCAGGTGCTTATCGGATTGAGTACCGGTGCCATAGCCCTTCTCCTGATGGGTACGCCGTGGATATTGTCTGAAGGGATAATCTTTGATACGAGGTCGGTGTTGATCTCGATCTCCGGGCTCTTTTTTGGGACGATCCCTACGATCATAGGTATGATCTTCATGGTTGTTTACCGTATAACCGTGGGTGGACCGGGCACGACCATGGGGGTGGCTGTGGTGCTTGTATCAGGCCTTACGGGCCTTCTTTGGCGGTATTTCCGGTACAAGCGGGTGGGAAAAATAACCCTTACCGAAGTTTACATTTTTGGATTGGTTGTGCATATCGCGATGCTTTTGTGCACCGTTTTTTTACCCGATCCAAATCGTGTTCATGTCCTTGACACCATCTATCTCCCTGTCCTTCTTATATATCCGGTCGGTACTACCCTTCTGGGTTGGCTGTTGATTGTGGGTGAGGAGCGCAGGAAGATGGTGGAATTGGTTTCCGAACGGGAGAAGAATTTCAGAGGGTTGTTTAACACGGTTAATGAAGCTATCACGATCCAGAACTTCAAGTGGGAATATATCGAAGTGAATCCGGGGGCCGAGAGGATGTTCGGTTATTCACGTAAAGAACTTATCGGTATGAAGCCATCAATGCTGCACGCGGCTGAGTGCGATTGTGAGTATGAAACCAACGGGCAACTCGAACGTTTGAATGCCGGGGAAATGCCGGAGTTTGAGTTTATTGGGCAGAGGAGAAATGGCGAGATATTCAACGCGTTAGTCAAGCTTTACAAAGGTACATATAATGGCGATGAAGTTGTAATCGGGCTTTCGGTTGACATCACCGAGCTGAAAAGGGCCGAGTTGAAGCTTTTGGAAGCAAAAGAGAAAGCCGAAGCAGCCAACAGATTAAAGAGTAATTTCCTTGCTAATATGAGCCATGAGTTAAGAACTCCCATGATAGGGATACTTGGATATGCCGAGCTCATGAAGGAGCGTTATCAGGATGACGAGATCAGGCACACCGGTGAGATAATCTACGCTTCCGCCTCCCGCCTGATGAAAACCCTCAGCCTTATATTGGATGTTTCAAACATGGAAGCGGACGCGAGCGGGCTTAAACGCACCCCCACCGGTGTAAACGCGGTGATCAGCAAACTGATCTACCAGTACAGTGGACTCGCGGAAAAGAAGGGGCTCGAGATAAGATTCGAACCGTTTCCGGGACCCGACACATGCTTTTTAGAGGCAAGGCTTTTCGAACAGGTGATAAACGATCTGATCGATAACGCCCTGAAATTCACTTCCCGCGGTTATGTTGAGATCAAGTTCAATATGGAAACCCGGGAAGATTCAAAAAAATGGCTCTTGGTTTCAGTGAAAGACACCGGTATCGGGATCGGGAAAGAACATCTCGACCTGATCTGGGAGGAATTCAGGCAGGCAAGTGAAGGATGGGACAGGAATTATGAGGGACCGGGGCTTGGCCTCTCGATCTCAAGAAAATTTATCAAAAAAATGGGCGGGATTATTTCAGTTAAAAGCACACTGGGCGAGGGTTCTGAGTTTATTGTAGAACTCCCTTGTATTAATGAAAGTCGAATTTAGTATGGAACAGATAAACAACACTTCGGCGGAGAGTGGATTAAATACCGTCAAACCACGGTTGATCATGGTGGATGATGACGAAGTTACTCTGGATGTGACAAAGGCTTTCCTAAAAGAAAAATATGACCTTGACACCGCCAAAACAGTAACAGAAGCCCTTGAGATGATCAAGAGCAGGGTATATCCGGTGATACTTCTGGATATCAACCTTGGCAAAGGTATCACCGGATTTGTGATTCTTGATGAGTTGAAAAAGATGCCCCGGTACAAAGGCGTCCCGGTGGTAGCCGTTACGGCTTACGCCATGGTGGGCGACCGGGAGGTGTTTCTTGAAGCCGGTTGCACCGACTATATCTCAAAGCCATTTACAAGGAGCGCTCTCAGGGCTCTTGTAGACAACGCATTTGCAATGAGTAATGTAACAAATTAGCAGGATCACTTCAGAAGAAGCATCTTTCTTACCTGGTTAAAACTGCCTGCTGCCAGACGGTAGAAATAGACGCCGCTTGGCAGATCGTTTCCACTGAATAAAAATTCATGGTTCCCGGCGGTAAACACCCCATCCGCGATAACCATCACTTCATTACCCAGAACGTCATAGACGGTCAGTTTAATGTTTCCCGGTTCGGGAAGCGCAACCTGAATCTTTGTTTCCGGATTAAAAGGATTCGGGAAATTCTGACTGAGCGAATAAGCCGCAGGCAGGTCACCTCTCTCCTTCACTTCCGTGAACACGTCATTTCTTTCTGATGGAGTACCGAGAATTTTACCGCTTTTCCAGGACCCGGGCAGCGAATTATCAAGTCCCGGGTTGATCAAGGCAAGGGTGTAGCCGTTACCGTTGGGTTTGGTGTCCCATGGCGCGACGGATGAATATGCCACGCTATCGATGATCATTCCTGCAGGGTCGGCAAAATAGATTGTTTCACCGGTTGAAGAAAGACCAAATGAGAAATTACCGGTAAAGTCTTTTGCTTCCGGGTGACAGTACCTGAATTTGGCAGTGTCTTCGCAGAGCGTCAGGTATCCCGTGGGCCCTATCACTGTTCCGGCGGGAAGAATGAACTGGTTCCCGGCTCCTGAGTCGTAAAATTTATAACCGGAGAGATCAACCGGGGTATGTGAAGGATTGAATATCTCCACCCAGTCGCCCGAGTCATACACAGGGTTGCTCTTGTAGTTTATTTCATTTATCACAAGCGCGGTATCAGCAGGGGTGAAGGGTTCAAAAATTGCTCTGAGGGAGATGTTACCTGTGGGCATGATCTCAATTTTTTCGCCTGGCTGATTAAGGAAACCTTCCCATCTTACGAATCTATACCCCGGTTCGGGCATTGCCCAAAGTTTCAGGGGAACGCCTTTAAAGAAGACGGGAGCGGTGTTCCAGCCAAGTCTTACAGTGTGCGCGATTGCTCTGCCGGCGGTTGAATCATTGGTCGAAAGTTGAATGGAATAAGAGCCGGGGAGCCCAAACCTCTCATTGAAAAAGCCCCTCATATAACCCGGTCTCAGCTGCGCGAACTCACGGATCAGGTCGATCTGGGCGTCCCAGGTAGCCCCGAAAGAGATCGAATTGGGCCAGCGAAGTTTGTGTGCCGGTATAT
>JAEYUD010000162.1 GCA_023433685.1 Bacteroidota bacterium | reverse complement strand
TTATTGATCAGTGTGGTTGTTCCGTGTCCCTGAACAGAACCGGTTTCTTTCCACTCGTTTTCGTTCTCACCTCTTCTTTCGATCACGAAGCGGGAGTTGTTAAGTTCTGTTGCTGTAACCCAGTCGAGCACCACTTCCGCGCCTGAAGCCGTGGCAGTGAAAGAAGCGAGTTCAACAGGAATGGTTGATGAGTCGATGAACGGTGTAAAATAAACCCAGCCGCGCAGCGGATCGTCAACCTTATGGGTGATGTGTGCTTCGATCAATGTGGAGTCGTAAACATTCCAATCGTTGTTCTGGGCCCAGATATCATTCGTGCAGTTGTTGAAAAGGTCGAAAGGAACACCCGACTGGAAGTTTCCGTATATCTTGTTGTATCCGTTGTCTGAAGTGTCGGCGTTGGTCAGGTTACCGAGCGAGGGGGTTGGACCCGCGGCGATCGACGAACCATTGTAAACAGTGATACCCCAAAGGTTGCCATAAATTGTATTTCTGGTTACAATGGGTCTGTTTGTGCCGTTACCGCTGATACTTATTCCGCTTCCCGTGGTAAGAGGGTCGGGGTTGATGTTGTTGTTATAGATCAGGTTGTTGTGCACGTAGCAGGTGATCTCGGCTCCTGAGAAGGCGATACCGTAGCTGTTGTTATACACTTCGTTAAATGCGATCTCGGACGCGGAACCACTTCCGCTAAGAAGTGATGAGATGCTTATGCCACCGGTTTTGTTATAACTTCCACCGTAGATCTTGTTGTATCTGATGGTGGGTGAGTTGATGTTCTGGGTGCCAAAAGTGATCTGGTTCTTGGGGCTCGTGTTCTGGGAGTTGTTGTTATAGAGTTCGTTGTACTCTATAATGGGTGATGAGCCGGTGGTGCCATAGATGCCGTACTCATAAGCTTCGGAGATGTAGTTGTATTTTATCACCGGGTTTGAGTTTGAAGACATATAAATCGGTCTTCTGCACTTGTAGAACCGTGAGTGATAAACTCTCGGACTCGAGTTGAGGCATCTTACGGGGTAGTATCCCGATACAAAAACGGCATATTTTATCACGGAAGTGGTGTCGGCGCCGGTGTCACGGAAGTAGAAACCTTCGTAAACACCCTGCGAGTTTTCCGTTGTGCCTTTAAAGTAAACGCTGTCGCCGGGGGCACCGTTAACCTCCACTGCTCCAAGTACGACGAAACCGGTACCTGTGGCAGAGAAAGTTACAACCGATCCCTGAGGGATGATGAGCCTGTCGTTTACAGAAACCGAGCAGAGAGCAGCTACTGTGTAGTTGGGGAAAGAGCCGGTGACAATTCCACCGGATCTGGCGACGAGGCTGTCCATGTTCCATAACACACCTGTTCCGGGTGTTATGAACTGGGCATTAGCCATGGCAAAGCCCAGGACAAGAAAAAGGAACAATTTTTTCATAGGGGACTCCTTTAGATTATAGTGCAAATTTCCCCGCTAAGAACGCTCACCGGGCAGGTTAAGCCCGGTGAACGTGACGAATTAATTATTTCAAGTAATATTTTTTAACGACCTTTCCATCTTCGAACTCATAGACAAGGGGAACACCTGTCGGGATGTTAAGCTCAAGCACTTCTTCCCGGGTGAGGTTATCCAGATGCATTACGAGTGAGCGGAGTGAATTGCCATGAGCAACAACCCAGATGTTCTTCCCGGCATTAACCATCGGTTCTATTTTGTCGATGTAGTAGGGGATGGTTCTCGCGGCTGTGTCTTTAAGACTTTCGCCATTCGGAGGGTTGATGTCGTAGCTTCTTCTCCAGAGGTGGACCTGCTCGTCACCGAACTTCAGCGCGGTTTCGGCTTTATTCAGGCCCTGAAGGTCACCATAGTGTCGTTCGTTGAGTGCCTGATCCCTCTCGAAGGGGATGGCATCATAACCGGCACTCGCGGCAGCCAGATCAGCTGTTCTGATGGCTCTTTTAAGTACAGATGTGAAGAGGAAATCGAATTTTAGGTTTTTCTCTTTCAGCAGCAAGCCTGCTTCTTTGGCTTCCTGCTCACCGAGTTCGGTTATATCAACATCGATCCACCCGGTGAACCGGTTCTCAAGGTTCCATTGAGACTGCCCGTGCCTTAACAGAACTAAATAATTCATTAAGTCTCCTGTTTGCTATGTTTTATGAAATTCGAAGTTAAATTTACGAAAACCTGAACGAAATATTTGTAATTATATTTCGACGGTAATTAATTTAATTTATCACCGGTCGCAATCCCGGCTTCCGTGGGAACATTCCCTGAAACTTGCAGTTAAATTCATTGGATTTTGGATCGTAAACACGATATAATTGAGGAGTAAAGATGCAAAAAACGATTATCCCGGCCCTTTTGGCGCTTTCATTCATCCTTTCTGCTTGCAGTTGCCCCGTCTGTGAGATCACAGAGAACAGGTACCCAAAAACCTTTAAGCTCACAGGTGTGCCCCGGAAAATGAAGGAAAAAGTTGACAATTACATAGCTGCCAGAACGGGTGAAGAATTCTTTCTAAAGCATGTAAAACTCAATGAGACGGCGTCATATTTCGATTCCGTGAAGTATTTCTGGGTTTACGACATCCGTGATGAAGGGAAGGATTGGGTCACGGGAAAAATTGAGCTTTTCACCGATTCACTCGGTCACCCTGATCCGTTAATGGAAGTGTCGGGTATACCGGAATGCGCGTTGAGCACCTCCGCGTGTGATTACTCGATAACCCCCGCGAAAGCCAGGGAGATCGCTCAAAATGAAGGTATGAAACCTGGGGTGAAAGATTGGTCGGTCAAGTTCATCTGGAACCCAAAATACAAAAATTATGTCTGGCAGATCCTCTCAACTCTCCAGGAGTCGGAGGGCAGCCAGGGCTTCCGTGGCTCGGGTCAGGAACTTCTGCTTGATGCCTCTTCAGGGGCTAAATTAGAGATGAATGAGTGGAAGGTCAGGTAGAAGTGTGAACTGTGAACTGTGAAGTAGATGTTAGTCCGCCGCGGTGGATTAGGTATTAGGTATTGATATCCAGCTAATCACTTACAAATAAACTATTTAACCGGCTATTGTTTGGATATTTCGTCACATTTTGGTTGACATACAGATTGGCCCGAAGCAAATAATACCTAATACCTTATACCTAATACCTGAATTCACCATCCTTCTGGCTTTCTGATGTTTCCGGGTGAGTGGAGGAATTTGGTGATCATGTAGTTTTCGTCATATCCGGCGATGCCGCACCCGACTTTGGTGAGGAGGAACTCGAGGTGGGGGTTTGCATGCGCGCATTCATAGAAAAGTTTGACACTGCGGTCGATCTCCTCATCCGTGCGTAGACCAAAATTCTCATCCAGCGTGGGGAAGGCATAACACTGACCGGTGAGGCCTTCACCAACTCCCATTTCTGCACCGAAACTGATGTGAGCCTGTCTGGCGGCTCCGCCGTAATGTTTCCCCGCCATGTTCGATCCGAACACAAATATCTGGTTTGGGTTTAAGGTGGTGATCATTATGTCATCTCCGGTTAAAAATTTCCAGTTAATTCTATTGACTACAATTCCCGCCATATGGATACAAAAATAGTCAATTAATGCATCTCCCCCGATATACAGATTAGTTAAAAATCCGCGAAATCCCCCACAGGGGCGGGCTTGTTAAATCCGTGGAATCCGCGTAACCTTTTAAAACCTTATTCTTTGAGGAACCGTACCTTCGGCTCAAGCCAGATCTGCAGCTGCGCGAATCCATACCCGATGGCAGCACCGATAATCGCTCCGCCGAGGATATCCGATGGGTAATGCAGACCGAGGTAAGGGCGGGACAAAGCAATGAGGGTCGCGGTTATGAAGAGCACCCACTTCAAGCGGGGGTAAAGGAGGGTGAAAAATGTTGCCACGGCAAAGTTATTGAGGGCGTGATTTGAGGGGAACGACCATGTTCCTTCAGGTCCTATGGGTGTGTTAACATCAGGGAGGCAGTTGCAGGGGCGGACGCGTTCGAACCACTCCTTAAGAAGCTTTGCGCCGGTCTGATCGCTTACGATGATCATAAGAATTACCATGACGGCGGCAATTCTTCCTCGTTTTCCGCCGTAGGTTACCATGATGCCGATGAGCACGAGGTAGGTTATATACCAGCTGTTAACATCGGTTATGGTCGCGAAAAAGCGGTCGAGAAAGGGGGAGCTCAGGCTGTGATTCAAAAAGTAGAATATCGCTTTATCTATTTCGAAAAGGAAATCCAAGGTGCCCTCAGTTCAGAAATTCCCAGGTTATGCCGAATCGGATATTTCGCGGCAGAACGGGGTAATATGGTGAAAGGTAATACTTCGAGCCGAGGAGGTTCTCCCAGGCGAAAAAGAGTGTTGCCACTTTCTGGATAGTGCCGGCGACGTGAAAATCGAGTTGCCCCGATGCCGGTACATCTTCGAGCCCAGGGGTGTAATAGACCCGGTCGACATAGAAATTGTAGTTAGTTGCAACGGTTGAGGTGCGGTATGAGTAAGAAATGGTGGTTTTAAGGTCGAGCGCGTCATCAAAAAGGGTATCGCGATATGAAACCCCGCCTTTGGCAATAAGCGCGGGGATGATGTTCTTGCTTGAGTTTTCAAGCTGTTTGTTGTTGTACTGCGCGTCGATAAAGGCGGTGAAGCTACCGAGGGAATAGCCAAGAGAAGCCACGGTGCCAAAGGCGAGTTTCTTCGGATCTCCCGGTGGGAGTGGGATCAGGGGATCTATCGTCGGCATTACCGTCCCCAGGAATTTCCTTTCGGTGTTCGAGCCCCAACCGAGAATGGAAGCATGAAGATCACCCGCGCGAAAGATCAGTTCAGCTTCGAGTCTGGTGGTGTAAGTATTCGCGCTGTTGTAACGGAATTCAAGGTCGTACCCTTCGAGGTACGAAGCGCCCGCGCGGAAACTCAGCCCATCAGAGAGCTCAGCTCTTGCTTCGCCGCCAATTCCGGGATAAAATACACCATCGAGGATGAAAATTTTTCCGAAACCGGAGAGTGCAAAACCACCGAGTTTCCCGGTCAGGATGCCTCCTGCCGAGAATGAATTTCTCTTACTGCTGCCCGAGGGGACGAAACCCGCTGTGGCGTCGAACCATTCACTCTCGAAATTAACCGATTCATAATTTGCATGCACATCCGCCGCGAAATATTTCGTATCGAACGTTGTGCGGAACGAGCCACCCGTAACGGTGTATCGCCGGTTGGTAAGAACACGGCTCGGATTTGAGAAAAGTGAATCCTCATTCTGCCGGAACTCGTTAAGGTTTGTCTGATGGAAGAGGGTTCCTTCAATGTAACCGATTGAGCCGACAGTTCCGAATGCCTTGAAGTGGAGCCTGTGTTGGGTGTTCTTTTGATAACGGTTCAGAAAGTTAACCGGAGCTGCACGGTCGTCATAGAGAAAATCGTCGAGTGAACGTCCGGGTATGGATGCCGCGAGCGATTTGGCCGAGTCGTAGTTAACACCGCCGTTCAGTCCCATATCCTGCTGGATGTAATTGTAACCGGCGGCAAGGTTCAGGCGGTTTGAAAGGAGGTATTTCAGATTCACCTTCCCTTTCCAGAGGGAGAGGTTGCTGTTTCTGAAGCCGTCATCAACCTTGTTGTTTGTTATTTCCGTGAAGAGTACCAACCTGTTCTTTATTGTCTGATTGAACTGCACATCAATAAAGCCTTCACCGGTGGGCCCCTCAAAATATTTGACACGCGAGTAAGGCGCGCCGGATATAAAATCGCGTCCGGTTACGGCTACGGCTATTTGTGAAGGGCGGTACGTGTGTAAAAACCCCATATATGAAGGGTATAGCGACAATTTATCAATGTAGCCATCGTGGAGGTTCTCGAAATAGAGGGATTCAGAGTAACGGTCGTTGATATCAATGCCGTCTTCGAGGAATGATATCTTTCCGTTCCCCTCGCCGTAAAAGGTTACTTCTGAAGGGAGGCCAAGGAAGCCCATGCTTCTGTTGAACGTGGCAGGGAAGTGCTGCAGAAGTGTTGCCCCGTCGCGGTAGTTCATCAGTTTCAGGTCATCCTGCGAAAACTCACGGAACGCGCCCAACTCCGGTAGCTGGTAAACGGGAGCAAGGGTATCGGTGACAACACTGTCACGCAATGCCCGTGGTTTATACGCGGAAGTGTCGGTAACGGCTTTCGAGGTGTCACGGCCCGCCGGTGGTCGCTCCTGAGGAAAGAGTACCGCGGTGGTCAGAAACAGCAGGAGGAGAAGGCTCTTCAATGATATCAAATAAATAATCTCTAAATTTGCAGTTTGAAAAATATCAAAAACGGATCAAAATTGCCGGATAATAAATCGCCCTTCCTCCCCGGGGGCTCAGCTCCCATCAAGTTCTTTTTAAATGAAGTGAAGCCTCACGAAGGCTCTCTTCTCATTTTGGGGAACGGATTTACAGAAATAGTGCCTCACTTCATTGGTAGCGGGTTTAACCCCGTTCACGCGGCAAGTGACGATAACACGGAGATATTCGGCTTCAAAGCCAACACTCCCAAGGCACAGCAGGTGCCCGCGCTGTACGTTGACTACACTTCGCTCGACCATAGATATGAAAGTTTCGACTTCGTCTTCTGTCAGGCCACTCTGACCCTTGGAGTGCGAAACAAACTCGTTAAAGAGATAAAAAGAATTCTGAAACCGGGCGGACACCTTGTAACCACCGAAATTCTCTGCAATAAAAAGCCGGCACCCACATTTCTGAACGATATCTGGGCCGACTCGGGACAAGACCCCCTGTTCACCGATGATTTTGAGCCGTACTATACTTCCCGCAATTTTGAAGTGGTTAAAATTGCCGATTTCACCGATGAGCTTGATGAGTTTTACATTAAATCGTACAAAATGCTCGAAAACAACCTGAAATCGGTCTCCGCCGAACAACGACAAAAGATCAGAAAAGAGTTCGCCGGTGAGAAACACGAGATAACCTCGCTCGTTAAAGGGGGTGCCCTGAAATTTATGAACCTGAAAACGATGATTTTAAAGAAATTATGAGATTAGAAAAGAACAGCATTATCGAACTGACAGTTAAATCTTACGCTTTCGAGGGGAAAGGGGTTGCTTTTCTGCAAGACCCGGAAAATCCTGAAAATGAGCGTGGATTTGTTGTGTTCGTGCAGGGTGCCTACCCCGGTGAGAGAGTGCTCGCCAAACTTACAAAGACAAAGAAGAATTACGCCGAATCAGTTCTTGTTGAAGTGCTGGAGCGTTCACCTCTGAGAACCGATCCCGCGTGCAGCCATTTTGGGGTTTGCGGTGGATGCAAACAGCAAGACCTCGCCTATAGCGAGCAGCTTCACCACAAAGAGTTGCAGGTTGCCGAAATATTCAAGAACATCGGTGGGATTACAGAGATTAATCAGGAGCCCGTGACCGGGGCTGACAAGCAGTACTACTACCGCAATAAAATGGAGTTTTCGTTCTCACAGAAACGGTGGCTGACGGCAGATGAAGCAGGCAAGCCGGATGTTACCAATCAGGGGTTGTTTCTCGGGCTTCACGTGCCGGGCGTTTACGATAAAGTGCTCGACCTGAAAGAGTGCAAGCTGCAATCGCCTGTTTCAGAAGAAATTGTAACATTTACCCGTGAGTATTTCACTGAAAAAGGGCTTGAAGCCTACTCGACCAAGACCCATACAGGTTACCTTAAGAACCTCGTGATCAGACAAGCGGAACACACCGGCGATCTGATGGTAAACCTTGTTACCGCGCGGGAAGAGCAGGCACTCGCCTACAACTACGCGTCGGTACTGAAAGAGAAATTCCCGCGGATAACCACTATTGTGAACAACATTAATGGCTCGAAGGCGCAGGTTGCCAAGGGCGAGTATGAGATAGTTCTTCATGGTGAAGGGAAGATTTACGACAAGATCGGGGGCTACACCTTCGGCATCAGCGCCAATTCCTTCTTCCAGACAAACACTCTCCAGGCGGAGAAACTGTACGATGTAACGCTTGAATACGCGGAATTGAAGGGGGATGAGACAGTTTACGACCTCTATTGCGGAGCGGGTACCATCACTATCTATCTGGCGAAACACTGCAAAGGGGTCTATGGCTTTGAAGCGGTTGCCGATGCGATAATGGACGCAGGAATAAACAAGCAACTTAATAACGCGCGGCACCTCCACTTCTATATGGCGGATCTGTACAAAAGTTTTCTCCCTGTGGTGGCGGAGAACAACCTGCCAAAACCTGATGTTATCATACTTGATCCCCCCAGAAGCGGAATGCACCCCAACACCCTTTCAGATGTTCTGAAATTGATGCCGAAGAAAATAGTCTACGTGAGCTGTAACCCGGCGACACAGGCGAGGGACGTGAAAGAACTTCTGGAAGCGGGGTACAAGCTTACCAAAATGAGGGCGGTTGACATGTTCCCGAACACCTGGCACATCGAAAATGTGGCGCAGTTGGTTCTTGATTAATGGGCCCCGGGGTTATCAAATCAATAAGTGATCATTATTATTTTGATAATCGCGGGCTCGTGCCCCTGACCCCGTAATTTCTCCAATTTCTTCGTTTTCAGGCTGATTAAGCCACATTCCATTTTGGTATGATTATTGAACTCTGATTGATCATTTTAATCAACCGGAGATACAATGAAAAACAAGGCTTTACAGCTTTTTGTGGCTGCACTTCTGATGGCGGGAACAGTTTTCGCGCAGGGTCAGCCGGTTCTACCGTTCGACTTTGAGAACGGTACACTTAACTACACATTCACTGATTTTAGCGGTGGCCAGGCCACCAGAGTCGCTAACCCCTTCCCGGGTGGCATTAACACAACCGGCTTCACAGGTAAAATGGTGAAGAACGCCGGTGATCCCTGGGGTGGCTCGTTTATCTCGCTGGCGGGAAATATTGACTTCTCGACCAACAAGATATTCAAAGTTAAAGTTTACATGCCGAGAGTTGGTGCTAAATTGCTCCTCAAAGTTGAAAACGCCACCAATGGCGGTATCTTCTTTGAACTGGAGCAGACCTGTACCACAGCCAACGCCTGGGAAGAACTCACCTACGATTTCAGCACCATTAACACAGCCAACACCTACATCAAGATGGTCTTCATTTTTGATAACGGAACCGTTGGTGCAGGTGGAGCGAACTTCACCTATTACTTTGATGAGATCAGACTTGTATCAGGAAGCGGGGGTCCCTCGCTTACCCAGATGAACCTCCCGGTTACATTTGAAGACACAACTGTTGCATACGGTCTCGTTGGTTTCGGTGGTGCAGACCAGTCAACCATAGTTGTTGATCCAACCAATTCGAGCAACCATGTTGCTAAAGTTATCAAAACCGCCACTGCTGAACTTTGGGCCGGTACAACCGTAACAGCCACCAATGGCGGTCAGCAGTCCGGCTTCTCAGCAAAGGTTCCCTTTACCGCTCAGGAAAAGAGGATGAACGTTAGAGTCTGGTCACCTCACGCTCCGATCCAGGTAAGACTTAAAGCTGAAGATTACCAGAACGGCGCTGTTTCGTGCGAAACCGAAGCCACACTCTCTGTTGCCAATTCGTGGCAGACACTCGTTTTTGATTTCGGTAACAACGTATCAGGAACCCCGGCACTCGATCTTAATGCCTATCTGAACAAAGTTTCGATATTCTTCAACTTTGGTGTTACAGGCGCTATTGCCGGTGAAAAAACCTATTATTTCGATGACGTGAAATTCGGCGTTACCATTGTGCCGGTTGAACTGGCATCATTCACCGCCAATTCCTCTACTGATGGCGTTCGCCTTGAGTGGGTAACAGCTTCCGAGACCAATAACAGAGGTTTTGAAGTTGAAAGAAATGGCGGTAACGGATTTTCAACGGTAGCTTTTGTTGAAGGTAAAGGTACCACAACTTCAATTACCAACTACCTCTTCACAGACGCGGTTATGGCAGGTAAATACACCTACAGACTGAAACAGATCGATTTCGACGGTACAGCCACTTACTCAAAAGAGGTTGAAGTTGACATGTCGCCTGCTTCATACAACCTGAGCCAGAACTTCCCGAATCCGTTCAACCCCTCAACTGTTATCCGTTACGCGATGCCTGTTGCCGGAAACGTTACGCTGAACGTTTACAACGCACTCGGACAGAAAGTTGCCGAACTTGTTAACGGTTTTATGCCTGCCGGCGAGCACTCGGTTGATTTCAATGCCGCGAAGCTTACCTCAGGTGTTTACTTCTATGAGATCCAGGCCGGTGAGTTTAGGTCTATGAGGAAGATGATCTTAGCCAAGTAGTTATTAGCTATTAGCTATTAGCTATTAGTCCGCCGCGGTGGATTAGCGAATGTAAGATTGTTGAAGAATCCCCAATAAGTTGTGAGGCTGCCTGATGAGGGCAGCCTTTTTTTATTTCTTGCCATAAAACGCCTAAAAAACCACCGAGCACACAGAGATCACAGAGATTTTGATTGTGCAGCTTGAGAAATTTGAGACAGTCTCTCTTAATTCTCTCCTCAGTGTGCTCTGTGTGCTCTGTGGTTGACTACACCTTTCAAAAGCACACCAACCTTACTACAAGTCTCCCAGGTGTTGGATGAGCGCGTCCCACAGGCCGAGGCCGCCGAGGCTGTTGGTCATTATTACAATGCCGGAGCCGGTGGCACGGTCGAACTGGTGGTAGCACTTAAAGCCGGAGCCGTTCGAGCCGCTATGATAGTGGATATCGCCCGCGGCGGTTTGGTCGAGTGCCCATCCGAGTGAGCGAAAGGTTTTAATACCGTTCTTTGGGCCGGGGCGTTTCTGCGGCTCGCGGGAGGGGGATTCAACCTGCCGGGAGAGCATGTTATCGATGGTTTCCGCGGCAAGTGAGCAGTCACCGGGGCGACCGGGCGAGAGGATATCAAGCAGGAAGCGCGCGTAATCTTCAGCAGAGCAGTAGAGGGTATAACCCGCGTTCGCTCTGGAATAACTGGTTTTTCTGATGAAATTTCCCGATGTATCATGTCCGGAGGCTATGCGCGAGTCGTATTCCGGAGCCCACACAAAACTGCTGTTAATCATTGAGAACTGCCGGAAAATGGTTTCAGAAGCTATTTTATCGAGCGTGTTCCCCGTTATCTTTTCCACCACTTTCTGGAGGAGGTACATCCCTTCACCCGAATATTGGAATTTTGTGCCCGGCTCAAACTCTATCGGGAGGTATCCGTTCTCCTCGTCGTCTCCGGGGCGCCAGTTCGGGAGTCCCGAAGTGTGGGTAAGTAGCATCCGTGGGGTGATCATCTTCCGCCACTCCTGCCCCTGGAAGGCGGGGTCATCAAAAATTAACCACACCGGTTCATCAAGTTTAAGTTTTCCCTCTTCCACAAGTTTCATCGCGATGTAAGCGAACACCGGCTTGCTCATCGAGCAGGCTTCGAACATTGTACTCGTATTAACGGGATCACCTGTCCGGGCATCGGTGACTCCGAAACTCTTCGACCACGCGATGGCGCGGTCTTTTATTATCACGCATGACACACCGGGTATGTTGTATTGCCGCTGAAGTACCGGTATCAGGCTGTCGGCTGCATGCACCACCATTTCGGCAGAGGGGGGCTGCCAGTCCGCGGCCTGCGGGTGAAGTGGCATGGCGGGGAGCAATATCAGTAAAAGCAGGGGGAGGTATCTCATTATTTCTTCATCTCCCGCACTTCTTCCGGGGTGAATTTCGTGCAACCGGGGTAGTCGCCATATTTCATTGTTTCGACGAAAATTTCCGGCATGCCACCTGTGTGAAGAAAGATTACAGGGATATCGCGCTTAAGCACGCCTTTCCGCGCGAGATCGAACAGACCCGCCATTGCCTTCCCGGTGTATATCTGATCGACGATGAGGCCTTCGAGCATCGCGCATTCATCAGCGGCATCTCGGGCGATCTTAATGTGTTTCGCGTACTCCTCGTGGTAACAGTCGTATACGTGGAACGGTTTATCGCAGAGGCGGGCAGGTTGGCAAAGCAGTTCCGCGGTTGCCTTCGCGAGATCAACCGTGCGTGAAATAATGTTCTCTTTCGTCCGCGAGACGCTTATGCCATATATTTCAGCATGAGGAAGGAAGACAGCCGAGCCAAGAAGAACTCCCGCGAGGGTTCCGCACGAACCAACAGGGAGGAATATCTGCACATGGTCATCATCCAATTGAAGTGCCAGCTCCTGCATTGCCAGCACATACCCCATCGTTCCGCGGGGGGTTGATCCCCCGAGAGGAAGGGCATAAGGCTTCTTTCCGGCGGCTTCGAGTTCATCACGCCAGGCAAGTTGAAGTGTCTCGAGGTCGTCATCATCGTCACTTCCGTTTATGTAGCGGATCTCCGCCCCGAAGAGGGTATCGAGCAGGAGGTTGCCCTTCAGTTCGGTGAAATCAGCCCCGCCAAGCACAAGTTTAATGTCCATTCCGAGTTTCCGGGCTGCGGCGGCTGTCATACGGGCGTGATTCGACTGCTGTCCCCCCACCGTGATAATGGTATCTTACCCTCCTTTAACCACGCGCGCGAGTTCGAACTCAAGCTTCCGGGCCTTGTTGCCCCCCATCGCGAGCCCCGTAAGATCGTCGCGCTTTATCAGCATTTTTTCAAGTCCAAGATGCGCCGCCAGTTTAGGGGCGGACTCAAGTGGTGTGGGGAGATTGGCAAGCTTCAGCCGGGAGACACTTTTGAACATTTCACGCTCATAAAATTTGTTAATACCTGAACAAAATTAACCAAATTATTGATGCGGGTTGCCAAAGTGACCGCCGGTCGGGTGTAAAATTCCCGGAATTTTTCCCATCTTTGTGGTATTGAATTATCAAATCACAAGGCACTGAAATGATTGAGAAAGCCAAAGGACTCTTCGACGGTATTAAACGCCACACTTCGCTCACTCCCGCTGATGAGGTGAAGATAGCGGAATATCTGACCGCGAAAACCATCAAACGAAAGCAGTACTTCCTGCATGAAGGGCAGATCGCCAAAACCGCCGCGTTCGTGCTCAGCGGCTGCCTCCGCTCATACTCGATCGACGAGAACGGCTTCGAGCACATCCTCCAGTTCGCCCCCGCAAACTGGTGGATAACCGACATGTACAGCTACATTTCGCAAAAAGAGAGCTATCTGAACATCAACGCCCTCGACGACAGCGAAGTGCTGCTGCTCGCCCGGCGCGACCAGATCGCGCTCTTCGACGAGGTTCCCGCCCTCGAACGGTATTTCCGCATAATAACCGAGAACTCCCTCGTGAACAGCCACCGGCGCCTTCTCGATAACCTCTCACTCACCGCCAAGGAGCGCTACCTGAAGTTTTGCAGCGTTTACCCCACACTCATCAACACCCTCCCGCAAAAGCAGATAGCATCGTATATCGGCATCACCCCCGAGTTTTTAAGCAAGGTGAAGAGTGAGGCGCTGAGGGAAGTGTGAAGTATGAGGGATGATCCGCCTGGGGTGGAGATATTGGGGTTCCGGAAAAAATACATTTGTGATACTCTTTGTGTGTAGAGTTTGGGAAGTGCCGGGTACGGGAAAATAAAAATCAAACCTGTTCCGGAAAAAAGAAGAAACCCCGACTCTTAATGAATGAAACAAAAAAACACAAAAGAGAAGAATATGAAAAATATAGGCCAAATCATCAAATCACTCGACTTCACAAAGTACTCGGAATATTTCACAAAAGAGAAATTCGAGGAATTCATCAGATCGTTCGGACCAAAACTGAAGTTCATTAGACCTCTCCTGCAACTCTATTTCTGCTTCATCGATCCAAAAACCCCATTCTGGTACAAAGCTCTCGCGGCCGGCGTTATCGGGTATGTGATTCTTCCTTTCGACCTTGTGCCTGACCTCCTCCCAGTTGCGGGCTTTGCGGATGACGCCCTTGCGGTTGCATTCATGATCGGACAGGGCGGTGCCCTGATAACCGAAGAGCACGGCAGAAAAGCTGATGAAGTTCTCAGAAGACTCTCCGGAGGAACATATCACATCGACCTTTAGGATCATGATCACAACTTTTTTTACACTAATCAGGTTTTAACAGTAATGCTCGATTATATTCTCAAAAACGGCCACAAACTGATCCCTAAAAGAATGCTGGCCATGTTTGTACTCCACTTCGGTACCGGGTTGATTCAATCAAAAGGCAATCCGGTTGCCGCGTTTAATTATGCCGCCAGAAGATTGAAACTTGTGAAGTAACCTGACCCATTCCCAATTTGTAAATGTTCTCTTTCCCACTAACTTCCAAATACAACCGGACATCTCCCACTTTTTCTATCTCACTCATCAGAATTTAAAATATTATTTAAAAAATATTAAAATACCGTTTGTCGAGAAGGATAAAATTCTTAACTTGCGGGTATAAATTGGTACCCATTATAGATGGTATAATTTGTGACCATCGTCATTGGGTATTGTGTTACTAATCAAATGAATGGTGGATGAGCATGGACCACATCGATCGTCAAAGGGAATTGCTGAAATTTATCGGACTCGACAAACCGGGCAGTGTACTTAAGGTGCACTATACCAACTTGCAGTTCGGCAACGAAAGCAAACCGTACCACTTCTCTGTAAATATCACAGATCCCGGCACTACACTGGAAACGGTGTTCCTTGTGCCTGTCTCGTCAAAGCTTTACCAAAAGCGACACTTCGTTGAACTTAATCTGGCTAAAAACTCCAACCTTCGAGAGACCGAAGATGAGGTACTCGATCAGGATTCCTACGCCCTGATTGCGAGGACACGTCAATTGAAGATCGAAAAGCTCTTCGAGCCACCCTCTTCAGTTTTGCGAGGTTCACTCTTTACCAGGAAGCGGAACGAAATACTCGATGTCAGAAAGATCTACCTGCGGGCACAATTTACCAAAAAACAAAGGGGAGGTTCCAAATGAATCATTTACTAAACACGTTTAGGGAATACTATCTTAACCATGGCGAACTGGACTGGTCAGCTTATGAGTTGATTGACGATATTATCGCAATGCTTGTGAAAAAAAATGAGTCAGCGAGTTCCGGATTTTATACATTCTTTGGATTTCTGAACGCGGATGACTTTACAGGATATTTTATTGAGCGGTTCTGGGAAGAAAAACTGCAACAAGACGGGCTCAGACTGATCTGTGACCAGGATGATGACGACGGCGTGAAAGCAACGCTCTGGTTCCTGGCAAAACAGTTCAATAATACTGTTTTTGTTACACAGGATGTTGAATTGGCAAAAGATGTTCTGAATACAATTTGTGAGAAATTGTTATCAGCCGGAATGATTCAAATAGCCAACCCCCGTTTCAAAAGGAAATGGGTAATATCCAGAACCAATATTTTCAACCCGGAACAAGCTTATGGATTATTTGATGAAAGGTTCAAGAAAAGTGCAAACAAAACAAGTGCACTCGCGGTTGTGCTTCTTGAGCTTGAATCAGTGGCTGAAACCCGCTATTTCACACTTATCGACAAAATAACCCCATTCTACGGCAATTACAGGTCAATATTTGTGTCACCGGGAAATGATGGTGACGAACCGGATGATAATGAGGATGAAGGATACGACGGATTTGAGGGCGGTGCTGATTTCCCTGAAGATGATGATGAAGGGGAAGTAAACAACAATGAAGATAATTTCGGAGCAACAAAATTTTCTTCAGGATCGGAAAAACTGACAAAACTCCTCTCTGATATAATAGAGAACGAGCCGGTAGAGCCTGAAAATATCTTCTGCCCGTTCAGAACCAAGCAATATCTGAAAGATGCCATGAAAGCAGCCGGTTTGGACTTCGACCCTGTAATGACTGAAGTTTTAAGAAGACTTGACATAGAAGAGATAAACGCGTTTATACTTAGGCTTCTTATGCAGGGGAACAGGCAAGGTCCGGTTGGCAAACAAGCAGTTACGCGGATATGTGAATTGCTTGGCATGGGTAATACAAAATATTATGAGAAGATAAATAGATTTCAGGCTGTTATGTTTGGGCTCAGAGATGACGGGCAGTACGCATCGGAGGATGCGGAGCTCGTCGCGATAGTTAAGATGTTTTATAATGTTTACAAAAGGAATTGTATTTATGAACCTGCTGCTTAAAGAACTGAATTTACGCGAGCTGCCGGAATATCTTGTTTACAACTCCCGTACCGGCAGCAACTCAGCTTCGGAACAGGAGCTGGTGGAAAGGCTGAAGAACCTCCCCTTCAATGCTGATAAATTCAACATCCCGTTACCTGAAACCGATCAGGAAAAGCGAACGGCGAGGATCAAACGCCTTCAGCAACTTGCCGAAAGATCACGCCCCGTGCCCCGGGTAGAATCTCCCAAAGATTCTCCTGACTCAGGTGAAGATGAGGGTATGGAACCCGCAGCCGGACAGATTTGGTCGGTAAAGCGGTTCCTGGGATCCGCTCACAGACTTGATGTGCTCCCGATCGCGAAGCCCCAGTATATTTTCCTTCTTACAAATCCTTCTCCCATTACCGAAGACGAGGCCCCTGGTTCAGGTGTTCTCAGGAAGTATCTTGATGACCGGTTCGTAGAGTTTCTTCCCGTTTCCATCCACACTGAGTTCGCGAATCAGTATGATGTCTTCTTTCCGTCGGGTAATGATATCCTGGGTGTCGGTTTTATGGTAGAGACCCAAATCAATTCGGTATGTCTCGTACAGGATCTCGACCGCTGTTTCGGAACGGTTAACGAAGAAGAAGCAGAAAAGATACTTAACACCTATTTCTTCGCGCACAAGATGGGACACGATCCGGATCTTTACAGCATCACTGATACCGGAACTGATACCTACCCGGTGGACTCTGTCTTTAATCAGTACAAAGAGATCGAGTTCGAAAACGCTCAGATAATTGCGGAGCCGGTGGAACTTTTGCAGGAGAAGCTCTCAGAACTGTCGATAAAAGTCGCGGCGGCCGTAGCAGTGAACATAATCCATGCTATTCAACATGCACAGACCAGAAAAGCCGCGGCAGCCACCAACAATGTCGATGTGGCGGCATATGAACCTGATCTTGTACAGGAGATCCATAAGGATGAAAATCTTCTGATCGCTGTTAACAGGTATGATGCACTCGGGTACTACTTTAATATTGTGGTCGCGAGTGAGATCTGTGCTGATTCGTTCGACTTCAAAGTAAGCAACGCCGGAAATGACAGCCTTGTCATTGAAAGAAAAGAGAGAAAATCCGGTGAGTACTTCTTCGAATTCGACAGCGAAATGAGATCCGGTATCTACGACATCTCGATCATTTCAGACACCAACACTTTGTTTGCAGGCTCTATTCTTCTGGAGATCAATTGAAAGAACTGAACGAAACAACAAGGCAACTTCTTTCTACCGGGAGGCATAATTCAGCCATAAGGGCTATTTTAAACGCGCTGCAAAACAGTAAGGGTATTGAGAGGGAAAAACTAAAAACCCAACTTCAGGTTTTACTCCGAAACGATGAAGTAAAGTCCGCCCTCGACGATGAAATGCGCGTGACTCTCGCCGGTGATGACATGCTTCCCGGCTTCGAGCTTGTGCCCGATAAATATCACTTCACCGGCAAGGCGGCATTCCCCGTTTTTAATGAGAGCGGCTGCAGGATAGCAATGCTGAACTGTGAGCAGAAACATGAAAACAAAATAATAGACTTTCGAGCGGATTCTGCAACCAAAGGGGCATTTTACACGGCTGTGAATGAGGTATGGCAATTCTTACAACGGCACATCACCGCGAAAGAATTCGAAGGGAATGATGTCACGGTTATGAATTGGGGGTTGTCTTTTTCGTTTCACTACAACCCTTTTATTGACGGTATCCTGAAAACTGTTAATGATGACAGCCTCGAGGGAAATTCCTTCCATTTTGCTGCACTGGCTGCATCACTCTCTCTGATCAGTGAAAAACCCGTTGATCCGGGATATATCTTTACCGGCACCTTCGAAAGATTTGATCTGATGAGGGCGGTTACTATGCTGGTCGAAAAAACCAAACTCATCCTTCGTGAAAGACCCACGTTCAAAAAGATAGTGATCCCGCACAGGAGTTTGTTCAAGGGAGCAGACAGGAGATTAATTGAAGAAAATGAGAACTATTTCCTGGAGATCAGAAATTTTAATCAATTCTCAGAGAAAATTTTCGGAATGTCTATCTCTGATCTGCTGAAGTTTGAGAAGGCAAAGAGACACCACCTTGGAATTGCCAGAGTGATCGCTACAGACCGGGGAATAAAAGAACTTACACTCTACGACAAACTCGGGGATGAAAAGTTGAATGCGACAAAGATGAAATTCCGGATTCAGGATTGCGAGATCAGTCGTCCCCACGAAAATGTATGGTACAATGTTTTTCCGGTTCCGACCATCTATACACCGTTTAAGGATTCAAATGGTCCACCAACGATGATCCTTATTAATTATCCATCTGCCAATACTTATGTTGGAAATCTGCTTTCAAATAACGGACCTTCGAAGAACGCGTTCGCCATCGGGTTGAGAAAGGAACCGGTAGAAGCGCAGATATTTGCTTATAGAACGGCGACGCAGGGCGGGATAATCGGGAAGTATTTCGCGCTGTCTGAGATTAAGTAAAAAACAAATGGCTATTTAGAATTGAGTAACTAAATGATTAACGAACACGCGGGAAGTGTTTATGAAAACAAAGTGTAATATTTTCATCAAAGGAGCATTGTTCTTCTTTTTGGTATTCTCTTCGATCAATTTTGCCCAGGCGAGGATAGGATCGACCTCAAGCGATATTATTTCCGAGTTTCGTGACAAGGGCATTCAGTGGGGTCGCACGGACGATGGATCTCGATATCTATGGTACGAAGCCTCAAACTTTACAGTGGCATATTATTTTGATGAGAAATCTTATTGTTATTTGACGGTTGTTGTACCTCACAATCAGGGGGCGCTAAACTTCTTTTGTGAGAAATACAATAAAGAAGCGGTCATCATTTCTGAAACCCGTTGGAAGTTGTACACAGCAAACGGGGTCATGGATATCGAGCTGGTATATGCCAATGATGGTGGGTACTATTTCAGATTATACTGATTGAAGAAAAAGTTTTCAAAAAATCTTATGATATGGGAGACAGATGGAAAAACATAATAAATATCATGTAATTCTTGCGGCGTTGCTGCACGATATCGGGAAAATACGCTGGGATTCGGGCAGTGGTGAATATGCCACCAAAGGTGCTACCGGTTTTTTCGATGCGGCGTTCCCGGGTCAAAGCGAAGCTTTGGCGGCAAGAACTGAAATACTCTCGTTGCTCAAGGGTGGGGGAAATCCCATTCTTGATGTGGTATCAAGAGCAGACCAGCTTGAAAAAGATCACACGGATTCCGATGCCGGGTTTAAGAGGAAGCCTCTTTTATCAGTTCTTTCCCTGATCGAAACCGGGCATTCACGCCCTGAAGGATTGTGGTACTACAAACCGGGTGTGGTGAGCACAGTGGATATCAACCCTTCCCATGCTCAAAACATTCAAGATCTTCCTTCTGACACGGAGATGATAAAACTTTCGCAGGGAGTCTACAGCAATCTGGTTGCTGACATAAAGTCTTTGCCTGATCTTTCACTTCCCCAACTGATCGAATCCCTCCTTTTCCTCTTTGAGAAGCACCTTGCCACGGTCAGTTCATCAGTGTATCTGAGCAAACCTGATATCTCACTTTTCGACCACCTGAAAACCACCGCGGCACTTGCTGCCTGCATTAATGAAGCAGATAACGATGAAAATCCGTTTCTGATCGTTGCTGCAGATGTGAGTGGTATTCAGAACTTCATCTATTCCGAAACAAACCCGGTAGAGAACAGCCAGAAAGGAAGAAGCAAGCAATTCAGAGGGAAATCGTTCTATCTGACTTTGCTTACCGACACTTTTAGCAGTTATCTCCTTAAAGAAACAGGAATGCTCTCTGCTAATCTGCTGATAAACGGTGGCGGGCACTTTGTTTTGCTGGTACCTAACAATGCCGCGAACAGGGAGAAGATGTCTGAGGCAAGGAAGAAAATCCAGAAATGGTTTTATCAAACCTACAAAGGAGAGCTGAACCTTATCCTGGAAACCCTTGAGGCAAATGAGACTCTATATAAAGATTTCTCGAAATGGTACGGGGTGATCGCCACGAGGCTAACCGCCGCCAAGAAACAGAGAAGTATCGGGTTCCTCAGGGAGGTATTTTCGATCGATCTCGATTCAGCCGCGCCTCAGTATGCGGCCATCCCGTCACCTGAAGAAAAAGGTGCTTATGAGAAGATGAATGACTACGAAAGGTTCCTTTTTTCGCTTACACAGATGTTTGAAGACCTCGGTTCGGTTCTTCCCAAGGCAGGATTTATCGTGAAAAAAGATATCAGTAGTGATTACCGGGCAAAGAAGAGGTACGAAAGTGGACTGGTAGAGGTTCCCTTCAAGAATTTCGGGGTTGCCTGGGCAGTAGCTTCAGAAAAGGATATGATCACTTCTTATCTTGGTGAGGCTACCGGCTCAACCGCGGTTCTTTATTCCGTCAATAAATATGAAGTTCTAAAGAAAATTGTACCCGAAAAGGGTGCGAGAACTACAGCATTTGGTGTCAGATTGATCGGAAATTATGCTCCTCTTCAATCCGATACCGGCTCAGTGATGGAGTTCCCTGAACTGGCTGTTCTCAACTCAGAGACAGGTGAAAAACTTGATTATCCGGTACTTTCAGTTCTAAGAATGGATGTGGATAATCTTGGCAGCATCTTCAGTTTCGGACTGGATAGAAACCATGAGCACGAGAGCATAAGGTCCCTTTCCAGAACTGTTAACCTTTCCCGCGCACTGAATCTCTTCTTCACAGGACACATCAACACCCTGGCGGAAAAGTGGCAGATATATGTAACATACTCCGGGGGCGACGACCTCTTCGTGGTGGGTTCCTGGATTAATGTTCTGAATTTTGCCTTCGATCTCAAAGGGGCATTTACACAGTACGCCTGCGGAAACAGGAATCTGACAATTTCCGCGGGAGCATATTTGTGTCGTGAGAGTTACCCCGTTCACCGTGCCGCGAATCACGCCGGAGCTGCCGAGAGCCGTGCGAAAAAGTCATCTCCTGAAAAAGACAGCATCTCGATCTTTGGCAGGGAGTTTAAGTGGACCAGAGCAAAGGATCTGATTGATTATGGCAGGGAGATCGACTCACTTGTGGTTTCAGAGGATCCCCACGAGGAAGTCACTTCTGCATATATTCATTTTCTTCTTGGGCAGACTGCAGAGATGCTGAATGACAGGAATGAACTTGTGATCGAAAAGTATTTCAAGAACATGTTCAAGATCAAGTATTCATTGGCAAGAAAACCACGCGGAGTGAACGCGGAAGCTATAAAAGACAACAGGGACGGAAAAAAACCCAACAGAAAGGTTGCCCTTTTTTCACGCCTTGTTAACAGCGAAGACAGCACAGGACTCATCCAGGACTTTGTGGTTCCGGCGTCGTATGTAATTCTTAAAAACAGAACAAAAAAATAGAGGAGGAATCCATGCCCCTTACAAATCTCAACACAGTAACTGATCTTTCAACCATAACTCCTAAGGATATCGATAGTATCGGGGAGACCTACGGGAGGCTGTTTGTCGACAATGATGTTAAAACGGCACAACTGAGAAATTTCTATTCATCCATTGTTGCCATCCGCATTAAGCTAAAAAACGCGGGTGAAGTAACCGGACAGATTGAAAGAGAGCTGATCCTCCTGAAACCCAAGCTTGCCTACTCGGCCGGCAGACAACCACGGTTAAAACCATTCTATGAATTGATGAAAAAAGGGATTGATGCCACCTCGGTGAACGATCCGAAGAAGAAAGTGGAAGCTGTTGACAACCTGATATCAATTACTGAAGCAATAGTCGCTTATCACAGATTTTATGATCCTAAAAGCAATTAAGGAGTTTGAAAATGTCACTTAGATTTGTCAAAAACATTGTACTCAGAGGCCAGATAGAAACTCTCACAGGCCTTCACATTGGCGGCAGCAAAGAAAAACTCGAGATCGGAGGTGTGGATAGCCCCGTGATCCGTGATCCACATACTAATTTTCCGTTTATCCCGGGTTCCAGTCTGAAAGGGAAAATGAGGATGCTGGTTGAATTTGCAGAGGGAAAAATTTCGAAAAATGGCGAAACCTGGGAATCCAAGGATGTAAACGATACCTTATGCCGGGTATTCGGTAACTTCTCGAAGGATGTGAACGGAGGTCCGACCAGGCTGATCATCCGCGATGCTTATCCATCCGATTCCACAAAGAAGATGTGGGCCGGGCTCGATTCCGAATTGTTATACACTGAATTAAAACCCGAAAACTCGATCAACAGACTAACATCAGCAGCCAATCCCCGTTTCCTCGAAAGGGTCGTGAAAGGCTCTCACTTCAATTTCGAAATGATCTACAGCATCTATGATGACGGTAATGGGACAGAGGTTGATGAGGCGAATCTGAAAGTGGTTTATCAGGCACTAAGGTTGCTTGAACACTCCGGGCTCGGCGGAAGTATTTCGCGCGGTTACGGAAGGATCCGCTTTAGGCTCGCTGATCCGATTGTTGTAGAAGCAGAAAGTTACAAAACAGGCGATGACAAGTACAAAGCCAGCGTTGCTCCGCTCGATGAATCAGATACTTCAAACTGGAAAACACTCGACGAAATCGATCCCATTAAGTAGATCAGGGGAAATAACATGAAAATCGTTTATTTAAAACCCAGGTCATCCTTTCGCGATAACCTGAGGTCTGATAGCCTTTGGGGTCTGATCTGCTGGGGGATAAAAAACCTCTGGTCGGAAGAAACCCTTTTGGAGATGATCTCAGGATATCAGGCAGGTTTTCCTCTAAAAGTCTCTTCGGCCTTCAGGTGGGTTGATACTCCCAAAGGCCGGGTACGGTTGTTCCCGAAGCCTCTGTTACCTCCATTCGATCTGCAGGAGTTGGTCAGTGGCCTGAGCAAAAAGGATAAAGTGGCCCGTTTTGCCCGGTTAAAAGACTGGCGGGGCCAAAAAACCGTCAGTGAGGATGTCTTCTTACGGTTCCTTTCCGGTGATCTTGATGAGAAAGGATTTTTTTCAGATGAAAACCTCTGGAATCCATCAGATTTTTGGCGCAGGTTTAAATCCGAGACAACGATCCATAACTCCATAAACAGACTGACATGTTCGACCAACCGCCCTGAGGGCGTTGAGGGATCGGGCCCCGGAGGCCTTTACAGTCGCGATGATATTTTTGCTCTGGAGGCCGGTTTATTCTTTCTTTTGGATGGTGAGCCAAAATATATATCGATGGCAGAGGCTGCTCTCAGATATTATTCCCACACCGGCTTTATGGGGGATTCATCCACGGGTAAGAACCACTTCGATATAAAGATCGATGAGTTCCAAGTACCTGAGGTCAAAGACCCGACCGGATTCGTCTCCTTGTCGCTTTTCATCCCATCCGATTCTGAGGCTGAATATTTTTCGGCCAACCCCGGAAAATGTTTCTATGAGATGGAAACAAGGAAAGGGAAGGTAAGTTCTGCTCATCTTAACCCCGGTGATTTTTGGAAGAAGTCAGTGATCTCTTTCAAAGAGGGTGCCACTTTCCCCGCAATAGGTAAGAATGGTTATGGTGTACTCCGAAAAGTGAAAGAGGTTAATCAACCAATGAAATTCAGCGTTTATCAATCAGGAATAGCCTTCAACCTGCCCGGGAGGATCTTATGAAACTGAAGCTAAAAACATTAACACCTGTACATGTTTCAACCGGGAATGAGCTTGAGGCCTTGGATTATTTGCAATCCAAAGGGGTGATCTACAGGATCCACCTTGACAGGGCACTCGAAATAATCACGGCTGAATATCCTGACGCGCCGGTAAAGTTCGCTGAGTGGATCGACTCTAAAATATTCGGCATGGAGAGAGCGGATAACCGGGGCTACGAACCGGCGAATAAACAGCAAAGTCTGATTAGGCAGGGTACCGACTTGAAAAACTTCTGCGAATCGAAACTCCGCGATAATTCCCTTGTACATAAAATCATTTCCGGTGCTACACTTTACAAGGCAGATGCTCCTTATGGCCTCGATGGAAAGATCAGAATAAATGAACAAATAAAAGATTCATCATCCCAGCCATACATTCCCGGTTCAAGTTTGAAGGGAGCGATTAAAACCGTTCTCGCGGCAAATGCCTGGGGAAAATATTCCGCGCAGGAGAGGGAAAAGGTTCTCGTTAAATGCAGAAAAACCGGTAAGCACAACAAAGTAAGTTACAAAGATGATGATCTGCTGAAATTTCTCTTCAGTTGCGAAACCACCGGCAGGGAGAGGTCTGATGCCGCAAGATTCAGTATCATGAGGTTCTTCAGGTTCTCGGACGCACATCCGGTATGCGATGACAACAGTTTAAATCTGGAGGTTTTTCCTGTTAATCTGTACAACAGAAATAAGAGCCCTCAGACACAAACCAATCCGCAGGAAGTGATCCCTGCCGGCATGATACTTGAATTCGATTTCACCGTGGATGTTGAGGGGCTGACAAGAGCCATTCACGAGAGCAGAAAGCCTGAAGGCATTTGGCGGGGGCTCGAACAGAAGATCGAGAAACTGTTCAATGTGAAGACCGGCTCAGTTCCCAAGGATAAACTGGAACAAGTTCTTTACGAGGGACTCCTGGGTGTTATGAGTGAGCAGGCAGGAAAAGCCCTGGCAAAAGACCAGGAGTGGCAGCGTGGTCTTAATTATTCGATGGGAGAGAACGGCCTTTCGAAAGAGGTGATCCACAAACTGGATGATCTCTTTAAGGCAGCATTAGCCACAACTGTTGGAACCATCAGGATCGGTTGGGGCTCCGGATTTCTTTCGACCACTATCTTCAACACCCTCCTGAAAACAGACAGAAAATATCTCGAGGAGATGTTCGTGAATGCACAACTTGGTGTTCCGAGAGGTGGCGGCAAGAGGTTCGAGGCTCCCAACCTTGAGTATTTTCCCAAGTCGAAGAGGCTGACCGCCATAAGCGAGTTTACCCCTGAATCGATGCTGGGATGGGTCAGAATCGGGTCAGACCTTACAGCAGACCCAAGGCCGGAGAGAAATGTTGTGGTTATAGCAGAAACGGGTACTTCCCCGGAACCGGAGATCCTCTCCCCCGAAGAACAGACGGCAAAACTTAAGGAAGCCAATGAAAAGTTAAAACTGAAAGATACTATAAACATGGCTGCCGTTGTTACGGGGAGTGAAACACCCTTCGTCAATTGCCGAATCCTGCATAAAGATCTGGAGATGGAAACCTACAAAGCCAAATATGCCGCCGGTCTTTCCGCGGGCACGTTTGTATCCCTCAAGGTTACATTCCAGAAACCGGGCAAGGTTCAGAATGTCACATTTGCAAAAACGCTGTAGCCGGAGGATTTAATGAAAGTACTATTTCACCTTGTGAGCGGACAAAACTCGCAGGTATATATAATGAACAAGTTCTATAAGCCCGAGGTCAATATTCTCTTTTACACGGAGACAACCAGGAAGAAACTCCTTCCGCTGAAGGAGGTTCTGAAGGGTTCCACCGTAAAGGAAGTTTTGATCCATCCATTTAAGTACCCTAAAATAAGGAAGGTGTTGCGGCTTGCAATCCTCGAAAATAAAGTAACCGGTGGAGAGATGATCTTCAACATTACCGGGGGTACCAAAATACAGTCGATCGCAATGTATGAAGCCGCCCGTGAGAACAATTCAATCTCGGCGTACCTTAATAGTGAGAGCCATAATATTATCGAGCTTGGGGATGAAGAACCCGCTCAGCACCCTGTCTCTGGCATTGACATCTCCCCGGCGGAGTATCTTCTTGCCAACGGTCAGAAAACGAAACAGGCGATCCCAATTGTCTCCGAATATTCTGAGGAACTCATCGCGGTTTTATCGGAGCACTTCAAAGAATTCTCAAAATTCGCGCTCGATTTTGCAGCTTCACACTACAACTTAAACTCACTTCCGGTAAGCAGATCGTGGGACAAAGGGAGGACGAAGGGGACAAAATATGAGTTCAAGAAGGGGGCTTTTCACCTTAAATTGGTTTTGGATGATGAGACCCTTTTCGAGGCTACAGAAAGCCCCGCCCATCCGCTGATGGAAGACCTTGCAGGGATGTGGATAGAAAAGGCATCTTACGGGATAATCAAAAATTCGAGTACTTTTTCAAACCCTTCCCTGAACACGAAGATCGTTTATCCAGACGAGCGCGACAAGAACGAGTTCGACCTCCTGGCAATGTACGGTACTGATCTCTGTATTTTTGAGTGTAAATCAGGCGGAATAAAGGCTGCTGACATTGATCAGCTTGTTGCCCTTAAAAAAATGCTGGGTTCATATACCAGGCTGTTTATAATCTCCTTCTTCAGCCCGACTTCGGCGATGCGAGAGCGGATGGCAGAGAGTGGTATAACATGGCTCCCCTTCCAGACACTTAAAAGTGAACTGGAGAAAATATCAAGTCAGAACGCGAATGTCTGATGGACAAAATACCATCCCTTGATATCTACCGCTTTGAGATAGTTCTTGAATTGCTCGGAGACCTTGAGACCCCGAAATACATGGGGTCTCTCCTCCGAGGTGCATTTGCCTGGTCGTTTAGAAGAACGGTTTGTGTTACAAAACAACCAGTCTGCGACGGATGCCTCCTGAAAGCGAATTGTTCATACTTCCGGATATTCGAGACCGAACTGGCGGCCGACCACATCCCCTACCTTAAAGGGGTAAAGAAAGTCCCTCATCCCTTTGTGCTCACTCCCCCGATGGATGGAAAGACGCAGTACATAACCGGGGACCAGCTGAGGATCGAGCTTAAGTTATTCGGGTCGTCGGTTCAGCTTCTTCCTTATTATGTATATGTTTTCCAGTACATCGGTGAAAACGGAATTGGGAAAAACAACACCCGGTTCAAGGTGGCGGCATTTAATTCCATCTCCGATGATGGTTCCAAAGATGAAGTGCTTTCTTCTGACGGGAAAAATGTTAAGACTGCTCTTTTACCATTGCGGATACCGCAGCCTGATGAACCGGATACCCTTAACACGGAATCTGTAACGCTGGATTTCATCACTCCGGTGAGGCTTCAGGGTGACGGCAAGGTGTTGCTTGACGGGAACAAGGTTTCACCTCCCGTACTGCTCAACGGAATAACGCGCCGCTATCTGGCACTTTCGGGGTTATACGGCAGCGATGGATTCAGTGAGATCAAGCCGGGATTCAAATTCGATCTGATCAGAATAACGGAAAACAACCTTAAAATCTACGATTGGGGGAGATACTCGAACCGCCAGAAAACATTTCTTGACATGAGCGGGCTGACGGGCAGCATAACCCTTGCAGGCGAGATAAAAGAAACCATTCCATGGCTTTTGGCAGGTTCTTTCGTCAATATGGGGAAGAACACGGCTTATGGCCTCGGCCAGTACACGATAAAATTCAACTGAGGGCCCCGTGTTCTATCTTGTTACCTATGATGTGGCGAAAGACAGGCGGCGGAAGAAGATGTCGGACTTTCTGCTGGAGTACGGTGTGAGGGTGCAGTACAGCGTTTTTGAGTGTGATCTTACAGAAAAGGATGTGCAGGCGATAATGAAGAAGGCGGAGGAGCTGATCGATCTCGCGACCGATTCGGTTCTTATGTATCCGCTTTGTAAAAACTGTACCGGTAAAAGAATTAGAATTGGCACTACTTATACACTCGTTAAAGTGAAGAAGGATCTTCTTGATCTGATGTGAACTGATGGTAAATCTTCAGGCTGTATTCTCCGAGGCAGCACTAAAAGAAGCGTGGCTCAAGGTAAGGGCCAAAAGCCGGTCCGGCGGGATCGACAATGTAACCATATCGGAATTCGAAAGTGACCTGGATAAAAACCTCCTGTCGCTCCGCTCCGAAGTGGTGAACGGAACCTATGTGCCCGAACCCTACCGCCTCTTCTTCATCGAGAAAGCCAACAAACCCCAAAAAGAATACCGCCCCCTCGCCCTGATGACCGTCAGGGACAAGATCGCCCAGCACTGCGTCTCCCTCTTCTTCGCCCCTCAGTTCGAGAGAAAATTCATCGATACCAGCTATGCCTACCGAGAGGGGAAGGGGCATCCCAAGGCCATCGGAAGGGTTACAGATTTCGTTAACCGTAAATACACGCATGTTGCCAATCTGGATATCGATAATTTCTTCGATACCATCAACCGCAAGACGCTTTTTGATGCCTGCCAAAGCTGGTTCGGTGAGCCCGGCATAATCAAACTTCTCGAAATGTGGGTTCTTACAGGTTTTGTGCATCGCGGGAAGTATGTAAGCTCTGAAAAAGGGATCGCCCAGGGGGGTGTTCTTTCTCCCCTTCTTTCGAATATCTACCTGCATCCCCTTGATGAGGCGATGAAGGAAAAGGGGGTGGCAAATGTAAGGTATGCGGATAACATCATAGTATTCGGCAAAAGTGAAAATGAAGCAACCACCTGGAGGAAGTTCGTTGAAGATTTTATAAGGGAGAACCTCTCACTTGCACTGAATGCCCCGGGGAGGGAAGTGGTGCCGGTAGCAGAGGGTTTCGATTTCTGCGGGATACACTTCCATGAAGGGAAGAGAACCATAGCCCCTGCCAAATTCGAAGCGATCAACCGGAAGATATCGCTGACAATTCAGCAACTTGATCTAAAGGATGCACTTAACAAACTCCGGGATTCAGTTGAAGGGTTCAACCGGTATTACACCCCCTATGATACCACGGAGCAGCTTGAAGCCATCAGGAACGAAATGATGAAACACCTCGCGGCAAAGATAAACGGGATGATTAAATCGGGGAAAATTAAAAAGGAAGAGGAAGCCTTCTCCCACCTAAGAAAATATCCGGAAATAATCAAAGGTGACGCGGGTAACAGAACTTTCATCAGGAACCTGAATGGCGCGCTTGAGTTTCTGAAATTTGAGGATACTCCACCGGTAAAAACCCCGGAAGAAACAGCCAAACCGGATGGGGCCACACTTCCCACAGCTGAAGAGACAGAAAAGGAAGCAAGGAAACTTGTTGAGAAGAAGCGGAAGGTTTATTACAACAAGTTTGTTGAGAGTCTCGACATGCTGATCAGCGGCAATTTCGCGCATATCGGTAAGTCGGGAGGGAAGATAGTAGTCAGGCGCGAGGGGAAGGTGATAGGCGAGGCTTACGCTAACAAACTCTCTTCCCTGGTTATCAATTCTCACGGCACCACCATTTCAGCGGATGCAGTAAAGTTGTGTATCGATAACAAAGTCCTCGTGAATTATTTTGATGATCTGGGGAAGCCCTTCGCTGTTTTGTTCGCAATTGCATCAGGGGCTAACAGCGTCTCCACCTCCCAGGCGTGGGCGGCAAGAACGGAGAAGGGGAAATTGATCGTAAAGAACCTTGTCTGGGGGAAGATCACAAATCAGGTGGCACTGATCAGATATGTAACAAAGAACAAGCGGCTTTCTGAAGATCAGCAGGCACTTGTAAAACGGTCGATCGAAGAGATGGAGGCCCTTGCGGAAAAAGTGGCCGCACTTCAGGCAAAGGGAGAAACAGAGCATTTCCGCGGGAGCCTCTTCGGATTTGAGGGAAGTGCAGCGGTATCGTATTGGGCGGTGATAAAATCGATCGTGCCTCCTGATTACGGATTCACATCGCGGGAGCACCAAAACGCCGTTAATGTTGTGAACCAGATGTTCAACTACGGCTACGGGATACTTTACAGCAAGGTGCTGGCCGCCGCTGTTCTCTCGGGGCTCAACCCGAACATCCCGTTTCTTCACGCTGAAGTGAAGGGGAAGCCTGCACTCACTTACGATTTGATCGAACCCTACCGGCCTGTCGTGGTCGATAGAACCATCCTCTCGATCCTCTCCCGCTCACCCAAACTTCAGTCGCAAGGAGGAAAACTCCCCGACGATGTCCGGCACACCGTTGCTAAAAAGGTAATGGAACGGTTATACTCCGAAGTGAAATATAAAGGTAAAACCATGACCGTGAACGATATTATCATACTAAACTCGAAGCAGATAGCTTCAGTGATCACAGATGCTGAAAAGAACTTTAAACCCTATGTTATGAAATGGTGAAGGGAAGTGTGAACTGTGAACTGTGAACTGTGAAGTTTTTGTATGAGGTATGAGGTATGAGGTATGAATATTCACTCATTCCGCCGCCGGTTGATAATAGCTAATCCGCCGCGGCGGACTAATAACTCATCGCTCCTCTGAGTTCTTTGACATACTGACTGACTGTTCAAGCGTGTGCATTTGACCCCCGTTAACGGGTGAAAATGACGGTTTTCCCGTGAGAAAATTTGAGGGTACCATTAAAATCGCTGTAACTTATTGTAATACAACAGGTTAAGCCACTTTTTTTGGAACTTTTCAAAAATATAAAATTTCTCACGAGGCCATTTTGGGCCCGAAATTTTTCCCTCGTGAGAAAATCGCCATTTTTACCCCTCGATTTTAGCTCAAAAACGCGGTTTTAAAAGTGCCATTTTCTCACGAGCCCCTTTTTTGTGATTTTCACCGGTCTCGTGAGAAAATTTGAATATCCCACAATAATTCGGATATCAGGCACTTTAGGTGTGTTAATCCCACTAAATTTGCCGGATATTGGGTAAAATCCGTTCTCCGGAAAGAAGTTTCCCACAAAATCGTGTTTCAAAAACCTCAAAAAGTGCCCTGCCTACAGTAAAAAATGACCCCTCGTGAGAAAATTTGACCCTTTTTCGTAACTTATTACGAAATAATGGGTTAAATTGCGTTACGGATTTGCGAAAATGTCGTCGATCTCGTAAGTAGTTGTTCTATAAACTCTTTACGGATATTGCCTTGACTTGAAAGGATTACGACAAAGTCTTGCTTTCATGTCCAATAATTTCACCGTTTTTGTCTTTACGGATATTGCCTTGACTTGAAAGGATTACGACTCTAAGGTTTTTTCAGAAAATTTCATTTCCTTGAAAAACCCTTTACGGATATTGCCTTGACTTGAAAGGATTACGACAATAGGGAAATTTGGGAATTCAATTGACTTCAATAAAACTTTACGGATATTGCCTTGACTTGAAAGGATTACGACTCGTATACGGGGAAATTATCGAAAGTTATTGACTTCTTTACGGATATTGCCTTGACTTGAAAGGATTACGACAAAGAATCGAGGCTATTACTTCGAGTATTTGTCCACAACTCCTTTACGGATATTGCCTTGACTTGAAAGGATTACGACAAAAGAGAGAACAATGCGGTCAATGACCACGTCC
>JAEYUD010000154.1 GCA_023433685.1 Bacteroidota bacterium | reverse complement strand
GGATTAAGGGGAGAGTGGTTCGAAAGGGGTAGCACCCCTGAAGGCCTGCTCCTTTGGAGGGCGCGGGTTATTGTTTCGTTCGTATTCTACCCATACGAGGCACCTCACGGTGCCGGGGTCCCGCTCCGCGGGATATCATGTGCATCGTGATCAATCTTGTCCATCCTGTTCAATTGTCAGTTCTACCCTTGTTGCACTCCTGAGGCCTGCTACTTTGGGGGGTGCCTGCATTTTTTTGGTTTCTAATCTACCCATGTTCGATCCCTGACGGGATCAGTTTACCCCTTTCGGGGCCAAGCTTGCCCTGGAGGCCTGCCCCTTTGGGGGCAATCGCAAGCAAGGATGCTTGCGCCACAAAGTATTTTTACATTCTGCAGATTATTGCGATATTCTGCGTTTATCCGTTTAATCCGTGTGTATCTGCGTGCTAAAAGATCCGTGAGATATATTCACCCTTCCTCTGCGTTCTCTGTGTCCTCTGTGGTTTAAAACAACCTCTATACGAGCACCTCCTTCAGACTCGCCACCAGCCCCACCGCGCCTTCAACATCGCCACCCAGCAGCCGCTTTATAACCGCACTACCCACGATTATCCCATCGCAGTACGGCAGTACCTGCTTTGCCGTTTCGGGGCCGGAGATACCAAACCCGACAAGCATCTTATTATTCATAATCTTTTGACGGGTGTGCTTGAGTGAGGAGAGCTCACTTTCTGAAAAACCGCTTCTGGCACCGGTTGTGCCCGATACACTCACGCAATAAACGAACCCTTTGCTTACAGAATCGATCTCCCGGATACGGGCATCACCTGACTGGGGAGTTGTGAGCATGACGGCCTCAAGTTCATCCGGTTTACCGGCGAAGAAGTCGTCGTATTCTTCGAGGGGAACATCGGGGATGATCAGTCCGTTAACTCCGGCGGCTAAGGCATCATTGAAGAATTTTTCACGGCCGTAATTGATAACAGGGTTTCCGTAGCCCATCAGGATGAGGGGTTTGTCCGTTTTCGCTCTTATCTCCGACGCGAAGCGCAGCACATCGGCAGTTGTAACTCCTTTGTTTATAGCGGTTTGCGAGGAGAGCTGGATGACGGGCCCGTCGGCGAGAGGGTCGCTGAAGGGAATCCCGATCTCAAGCATATCGGCTCCCGCGTCGAGGATGCGTAGCGCCAATTCCACAAAATCTTCTTTAACGGGGAAGCCGGCAGTTAGGAAAACCGAGAGAACTTTTTCTCCCCGTCCGTTCACCGAATCGATATACTCTCTGATCATTTCGCGCCGCCTTCACCCATCGCGCTGATGATCGTCGCCAGGTCCTTGTCGCCCCGCCCCGAAACATTCACCACGACAATGTCATCCTGCTTCGTCCCGGGCATCAGATGTTCGAGGTAAGCGAGGGCGTGAGCCGACTCCAGCGCGGGAATTATCCCCTCTTTCTTTGCAAGAAGTGAAGTGGCGGCGAGCGCTTCACCGTCGGTAACTGAAGAGTAGGCGACCCGTGAGATGTCTTTCAGGTAGCTGTGCTCGGGTCCCACGCCGGGGTAATCGAGTCCCGCGGAGATCGAGTGAACCTCGGCAACCTGACCGTCGCCATCCTGCAGCAGGTAGCTTTTCATCCCCTGGAATATCCCTTCCTTCCCGAGGGTGAGTGAGGCGCAATGCTTGCCTGAGGCTATTCCGTAACCGGCCGCCTCAACTCCGATCAGTTTTACCGAAGCGTCATTAATGAAAGGATAAAACATTCCGATGGCGTTGCTGCCGCCGCCGACGCAGGCGAGGATGTAGTCGGGCAGTCGCCCCTCCCGTTCAATAATCTGTTCCCTTGTCTCGCGGCCGATTACCGACTGGAAATCCCGCACCATCGCGGGATAAGGATGCGGCCCCACAGCGGAGCCGATTATATAATGCGTGGTGTCAACATTCGTTACCCAGTCGCGGATGGCCTCATTGGTGGCATCCTTCAGCGTGCGGCTCCCCGAAGAGACGGGCCGCACTTCCGCGCCGAGGAGGTTCATCCTGAATACATTTGGCGCCTGCCTCTCAACATCGACCTCGCCCATGTAAACGACACACTCCAGACCGAACTTCGCGCAGACTGTTGCCACCGCGACGCCGTGCTGACCGGCTCCCGTTTCGGCGATTATTCTCTTTTTTCCTAATTTTTGGGCGAGAAGAACCTGCCCCAGCGCGTTGTTTATCTTGTGCGCACCCGTGTGGTTCAGGTCTTCCCTTTTCAGCCAGATTCGCCCCTTCCCGTAGTGTGCCGTCAGCCTCTCAGCGAATGTAAGAGGCGTCGGGCGTGAGTTGTAATTCCGTTCCAGATCATCGAATTCAGCGATAAAATCCGTCTCATTTTTCATCGCGAGGTAGAGCTCCTCAAGCTCCTTAAGAGCGGGAATCAGCGTTTCGGGGACGAACTTTCCGCCATATTTTCCAAATTTTCCCCTGCCGTCAGGCAAGGCATACTGCATCTGTGTCATTAAATTAATGTCTCTTTCCTAAGGATATCAAAAAATCTTTTAACCTTTTCCGGGTCTTTCTTCCCGGGTGTCACTTCAAGAGAAGACGAGAGGTCGATCGCCATGGGCTCAGTATTTTTAACCGCCTCAACCACATTACCGGGTGAAAGACCCCCCGAAAGGATGAATTTATTACGGAAGTGTCGCGGAATGATCGAATGATCGAACCCCTTCCCCGTGCCGCCCCTCTCCTCTTTTGAGAAAGAGTCGAACAGAGGTGTGGCACCCCGATATGCCTCGACCCGCGCGAAATCAAACCCCGGATGCACCCTGAACGCCTTTATTACAGGCAGGGTAACAGCCGCGCAAAAACCGGGCGACTCCTCGCCGTGCAGCTGGATCGTATCGAACGCGCCACTGCTTACAATGCCGGTAGTTTCTTCCGGGCCCGGGTTCACGACCACCGCTATTTTCTTAACCCCCGTTGGCAGTTCCTTTATAATTTCAACAGCTCTATCAAGGGAAACAAACCTCTTGCTCCCGGGATAGAGCACAAAGCCGAGCATGTCGGCCCCTTCACCGGCGCAGAAGAGTCCGTCTTCAACGGTGGTGATGCCGCATATTTTCACCTTCACTTTTTGCCCCACCGTTTCATTTCTGCGAGTGCTTCACCGGGATCGGACTGCCGCATGAAATGCTCACCCACCAGAACGGCTTTCGCGCCGGCGTTCATCACCCTCTTCACATCCGCCTCCGTTCTGATGCCGCTCTCGGAGACGAGTGTTACACCGGCGGGAACGAGGCCGCTGATCTTTTCCGTTGTCGCAAGATCAGTATTGAATGTTGCAAGGTCGCGGTTGTTAACGCCGATGAGTGAGTTAAGTCCAAAGTCGATCTTTGCAAGCTGATCCGGCGAATGAAGCTCAAGAAGCACACCGAGTCCGAGAGAGTACGCATACCGTGTAAGTTTCGCGATCTCTTCTTTTGTCAATGCTTCACTTATGAGCAGAATAGCATCTGCACCGGCTTCCCGTGCCTCGACAATCTGGAGTTCATCGATGATAAAATCCTTCCGGAGGAGGGGACGCGTTTTAAACGCCGCTATATCTGCCAGAAAGCTTATGCTCCCCTGGAAGAACTCCCTGTCGGTAAGTATCGAAAGCGCGGAGGCACCGTTGTTCATATAATCGGTCGCGATCGCGATGTGGTCAAAATCCTCCCGCAAAACCCCTTTTGAGGGACTCGCTTTTTTCACCTCGGCGATCACCGCTATACCGGGGGTTTTCTTTATTTCTTCCAAAAGCCCCCGCCTTGGCGCGTGGAAGAGATGACCGGGAGGGTACTCCCGTATCTTCTGCTTCGCGCGGAGCCCGGCAACCTCACGGTGTTTTACTTCGAGTATTTTATCGAGGAAGCTCATGCCGCCTTCCTGCTGAGTTCTCTTAGCTGAGTAAGCTTCGCGAGGGCGTTGCCACTCAGAAGTGACTCTTTCGCGATCTCGCGGCAAACCTTAAGATCATCAGAGACCCCCGCACAGTAAAGAGCCATGGAAGAGTTCGCCACGGTTACATTGTATCTGTCACCCCGGTCTTCACCGTTCAGGATGTCATAAAGAATTTGCGCGTTCTCTTCGGGCCCGTCACCGAGCAGGTTTCCGATCTTCGCGGGTTGGAGTCCGAGATCGGCTGCGGTAAGCTCAAACTTCCTGACTTCTTCACCTGCTTTGTACTCAAAAACCCTGGTCGTTTCATCGAGGGTTATCTCATCCCGGCGGTTACCGGTGCAGATGAAGCAGACCTTCTCCATTTCAAGATAAGCTGCTGCCTCTGCAAGAAGCGCTGCTGAGCGGTCATTGTAAACACCGACGAGTTGCCTCTTTGTACCCGCGGGATTGGTAAGGGGCCCCAAGAGGTTGAAGGCTGTTTTCAGTCCCAGTTCTTTCCTCACAGCCGCTGCGTATTTCATTGCCGGGTGGTAGTAAGGCGCGAAAAGGAAGCCGATGCCGGTCTCTTCTATCGCCGCCTTTGTCTGTTCGGGGGTGAGGTCGATCCTCACGCCGAGCTCAACCAGCACATCAGCACTTCCCGAGCGGCTCGAGATCGATTTATTACCGTGTTTCGCCACCTTAACACCGGCACCCGCGACAACGAAAGCCGCCGTGGTCGAGATATTGAAGGTTCCTGAATCGTCACCGCCCGTGCCGCAGACATCTATCAGGTTTGTGGTATCTGTCTCAACTTTAACGCTTTTTCCGCGCATAGCCTTGGCAAAACCGGCTATCTCGACGGGGGATTCCCCCTTGCTCTTAAGCGCGATCAGCAGCCCCGCGAGCTGGGAGTTGTTCACTTCGCCCGACATTATCATGTCCATCACATAGAAAGCTTCATCAAATGTGAGGTGCTCTCGGTCGAGCATCTTTTCAATGTATAGTTTCATCGCGTCTCCATCCAGTTTTCAATAAGTTTGTAGCCCGCGTCGGTCAGGATCGATTCGGGGTGGAACTGTATCCCCTCGATCGGGTGTTCACAATGCCTGACGCCCATAATTATGCCGTCTTCCGATCTTGCTGTCACTTTCAGATCCTGCGGAAGTGTTGCCTCATCGATCACCAAGGAGTGGTACCTCGTTGCCCGGAAGTGCTGCTCGACCCCGCTGAAGATACCCTCACCATCGTGCGTGATGGTGGAGGTCTTGCCGTGCATCAGCACCGGAGCGTGCAAAATTTCGGCGCCGAATGTCATCCCGATCGCCTGATGGCCAAGGCACACGCCGAGCACGGGGCGTTTACTGCCACCTTTGCGCAGGATATCAAGCGAAACGCCTGAGGATGATGGGTTACCGGGTCCGGGGGAAATGACTATCCTGTCTGGGTTCATCCCTTCGATCTCCTCGAGGGTTATCTCATCGTTCCGCTTCACTTCAATTTCACCCGTGAACCTGCCGATAAGTTGCACTAAGTTGTAGGTGAACGAATCATAATTGTCAATTACCAGAATCTTCATCCACTACCTCCGCGAGTTCAAGGGCGTTTCTTAAAACAGCCGATTTATTGTTGATTTCCTTCGATTCGAGCCGGGGGATACTGTCGGCTACAATTCCCGCGCCCGCCTGCCAGTTTATCACCCCGTCGCGGGCGAAGAGGGTTCTGATGGCGATGCAGACATCAAGGTTGCCTGAGAGGTCGATGTAACCTACGGCACCCGCGTAAACATTCCTTCTCTGGTTCTCGTAGCCGGCGATCAGCTCCATGGCTCTGATCTTCGGCGCGCCGCTCACAGTTCCGGCCGGGAAGCAAGACTTCAGCGCGTCGATGCAGTCGAGATCGCCCCTGAGCTTTCCCCGCACCCTCGACACAATGTGCATCACGTGGGAGAAGCGATGAATGTTCATCTTTTCAACCACTTCAACCGTGCCGAACTCTGATACCCTTCCCACATCGTTTCTGCCAAGATCTACAAGCATGACATGCTCGGCCTGCTCTTTTGGGTCGTTCACGAGGCCCTCTTCCAGTTTCGCGTCCTCTTCGGGTGTCGCGCCCCGTTTCCGTGTACCCGCAATCGGCATCACTTCGACCATCCCGTCCTTTACTTTCACGAGGTTTTCGGGGGATGTACCGATGATCGTGAGCCCGTCGGTGAACTCGAGGAAGTACATGTAGGGCGATGGGTTGATCATCCTGAGGGCGCGGTAAACGCTGAAGAGGTCACCCGTATAGCCGGCGGAGAATCTTTTTGAAAGGACGATCTGAAAGATGTCACCCTCAACAATGTTCTCCTTGCACTTCTCCACCAGCTCGTGGAAGCGGGGGTCTTCGATGCTGACCGCCACATCCCTCCCGAACTTGAAATGTGAAGAGTAATGAAGGTCTTCTCTTAGCTCTTGCTTTATTCCCCTGATCTTCGACTTGGCGCCGGAGTAGGTAGCCTGTAGATCGCAACCCGGGGTCACCGCCGCGTTTGAAATTATGATCATCCGGTGCTTGTAGTGGTCGAAAGCGACAACGGTTTCATAAACGCCGAGGATCGAGTCGGGAAGTACATCATCACCCTCGTCATATTTAATTCTCGACTCGACCAATGAAATGTTCTCGTAACCGATGAATCCCACTGTTCCTCCCGTGAAAGCGGGAAGTTCAGCCAGCACGGGGTGTTTTTTAGTGTGAAGGTCTTCTTTCAGGTAATCGAAAATGTTCTTGCGTGAAGTGGCGGCAACACCGTTCTCTGTCACGCTCAGCATCATCCCCCTGTTTGAGATAACCTTCACGGGGTCGATCCCGATGAAAGAGTACCTCCCAAGTGTCTCCTTCCCTTCCACTGTTTCGAGGAGGAAGCTCTGCCTGCCCTCACGCCTTAACTTCAGATAGGCTATCACGGGAGTGTAGAGGTCGGCAGTCATCACCTCGTATACAGGAATGAAGTCATACTCAACCGCCAGTTCTCTAAATTGTTCAAATCTCATTTTCTTCTCTTTTTCGCTCTTTTTCAACTTTTGATCAAAAAAAAAGCCCTTCTCGGTGAGAAGGGCTTTTAATACTGTTCCCGCTACGCGGGCACAAAAAAACATATCACCGGGTACTCATTGGGGTAGATGCCACCACCACCAATTCGACCGGAGGCCTGAAGCGACTGCTGATATGTTGTTCTGTTTTTTCAAATTCATGCCGCAAAATAATTTATTTCACCTATTCGATGCAAGTGATAAATAAATTTTTCTTGCCGCGATGAAAAACGCCGCCACTCAAACCAAAGGAAAACCATTTAACACACTGTTATTTTAATCTCGACCAAATCAGCTATATTTCAAGTTGCTAATAAATTAAATTATTACTCTAAATCCGGTGTGAAAAATTCATTTTTCATCCCGGTTTTATCCTCCGGCCCATCTTCTTTCGGGCTTTCACTAATTACATACATGGAGAGATCTCTATGAGATATATAAAATTCTTAATGCCCCTCGTATTCCTCCTTCCTGTGTTCGCCCAGGAATCAGCGGTACCCGACTACTCCTCAACCCCAAGAGACCAGGTACCCAACGAATTTAAGTGGAAAGTATCAGACATCTATGCCAATGATCAGCTCTGGGCTGCCGACAAGGTGGAAGTGGCCACGATTATTGAGCAGGTTAAAAAGAACTCAAAAACCTGGACAGCCACACCCGGTGCAATGCTCGACATGCTGAAGGCAGCTGACAAACTCCGTCTTAAAATGTACCGCCTCTACAGCTATGCAAGAAGGCAGTATGACATGGAGATGTCAAACCCGAAATTCAACCAGATGAAAGGCGAGATCCAGGCAATGTTCGTTGATGCCTCACAGCAGCTCGCTTTCATGAACGACGACATTCTTAAGATGGATGAGAAAACACTGATGGGCTATTTTGACAAAGAAAAAGGCCTGGCCCCATACAAATTCTCGATCAGCGAGCTTCTTAGATCCAAACAGCACATGCTCCCCCTCGCTGAAGAACAGCTCCTCTCACTCACAGGGCTTTATTCATCCAATATCTCAGAGGCGGCGACAATTCTTAACGACGTCGATATCCCCGCTCCGACAGTTACCCTGACCGATGGAACAAAGATTGAGCTTAACTACGCCAATTATTACAAATACCGCGCTTCTAAGATCCCCGAAGACAGGGCCATCGCCTTCCGCGAGTATTGGAAAAACCATAAGAAGTACGAAAACACCCTCGCCGTGCTCTTCGATGCCGGAATGAAAATGGACCTTTTCAGCGCGCGCGCCAGAAAATTCGCAAGCTGCCTGCAGGCACGCCTCTTTCAGGACAATATTGACACCACGGTTTACTACACACTTATTAAAGAAGTAAGGGAGAACCTCCCCTCACTTCATAAATACCTGAAGTTCAAACAAAAAATGCTCGGGCTCAAAACCCTGAAATACGAAGACCTCTGGGCCTCTGCCGTTAAAAACGTGACAAAGGTTTATCCCTACAGCCAGGCAAAGGAACTCGTTCTCAAATCACTCGAAGTGATGGGACCTGAATACCAGGATGGATTGAAACAGGCATTCAATAACGGCTGGATCGATGTCTACCCGAATAAAGACAAAGAGAGCGGTGCCTACTCCGATGCCCTCTATGATGTTCATCCCTACGTAAAGATGAACTATGACGGCGAATACAGCAACGTCTCAACCCTTGCTCACGAGCTCGGACACTCGATGCACTCCTGGTTAACCAATAAAAACCAGCACTACGTTAACTCGAGTTACACTACCTTCCTCGCCGAGATCGCCTCGACCTTCAATGAGAATCTCCTTATGGAATACCTCCTGAAAAAAGAGACCGACGACAACCTAAAGCTCTTCATCATCGATCAGTTCCTTGAGAGAGCCCGTCAGACCATCTACCGCCAGACACTCTTTGCTGAATTTGAACTCGCGATGCACCAGCAGGTGGAACAGGGGCAGACCCTCACCGCCGAGTGGCTGAACAAGAAATACCTTGACCTTACACGCACCTACTATGGACATGATAAAGGCGTGACCCTTGTTGATGATTACATCGAAGTTGAATGGAGCAAGATACCACACTTCTTCTATAACTTTTATGTATTTCAGTACAGCACAGGTTTTGTCTCATCAATGGCGCTCTCAGAGAACGTGATAAGCGGAAAGCCAAAAGCAGTGGATAAATATCTCGGAATGCTTAAATCAGGCAACAGTGACTATTCGATAAAACTTCTGCAGAATGCAGGGGTTGACATGACCACCGCGGACCCTTACAAAGCAGCATTCAAACGCTTCGACGACCTCGTTAACCTGATGGAACAGATCTACGACCGTATAAACAAAAAATAAGCGGACTCCACCTTTAAAACTTAAAAGCCGCTTCCCATCCCGGGAGGCGGCTTTTATATTTCGCCGAAACGAATCAATCTTCAAATCTCGCACCGCCGAAGGCGGACCACAGCGCCGCGGCGTATAACATTTCACATTTCACATTTCACATTTTAAGAAGTCGGTATCTCCAAAATAAAACTGCTCCCTTCGCCCGGTGAACTCACGATCTTGAGCGAACCTTTATTCTGTTTGATAAAATCACGACTGACCGAGAGCCCCAGTCCGGTTCCCTTTTCGTTAGCTGTACCATAAGTGGAGATCGTACCGCTTCCGTGCAATATGTTCCCGATCATATCCTTTGACATACCAACGCCGTTGTCAGAAACAACAATACAGTACCTATCATCAATCCGGGAACCTCTAAGTTCTATAACCCCGCCTGCATACGAAAACTTGATGGCGTTGCTCAGAATATTGCGCAAGACAGTGGAGATCATTTCACGATCCGCGAAAACATCATCCGGTTTCTCGAAATCACTCTTTACCGATATATCTTTCAACTCCAAATTTAACATCAAAGCCTTGACAACGGAGGAAGCCACTTCACCGACCGGAAAGAACATAGGCTGAGCTTTGATCATCTCTCTTTGTTGCAGGGCCCAGGCTGTCAGGTTGTTGACAAGCTCAACCAATTTCATGGAAGAATCGAGTATCTTCTCGCTTAATTCGGAGAGAGAACGGTCTTTCATCCTCAAGGTCTCCATCTGCAACAATTCACTAAACCCAAGAATACTAACGAATGGTGATTTAAGATCGTGCCCGATGATCGAAAAAAGTTTCGTTTTCGTCTCATTCGCGAGAGTAAGCTCTTCATTACTCTTCTGCAAGCGGGTGTTAATAACCTCAAGTTCGCCATTAGTTGCCTGAAGCAGATATCCCAGTCGCCTCTGCCTCACAAACAGGAAAGATATCGCCGTGGCGCTCCCGAGGAAAAACACCACCAATGCCAGCAGAACCAGATTCGCCTTGTTTCTCTCCTCCAGAATGTTTTCAAGGCTCTCCTTCTGCTCCCTTGATCTCTCGATCTCGTATCTGATCCTCATGTCACCCACGCTCGTGGTCACCTGCTCATTGATGATAGAATCTTTCAGGTCCAAATGAGCTTTGAGAAATTTGTTGGCAGTCTTTTCATCCCCCAAAGCGGTATGCAGCTTCGAAAGCTCCAGATAAACGTCCCTCAAGATGACATGATACCCCCCCTGGCGGGCAAGCCCCTCACCTCTTTCGAGATTCTCCCTCGAATCAGGTAGATCTCCGAGAACCAATTCGATTCGCCCAAGGTTCAATAAAGCGAAAGATTCAATAAATCTGTCGTTGATCGCCGTTGCGAGATCATGACTTTTCGCGAACCATTCTTCAGCCTCACGTTTACGTCCCGCTTTTTCTTTCAATACACCAACATCGTTATAAAGTTGTGCCAAGCCTCCCTGATTATTTACCGAAAGATAAAACTTCGCCACTGCATCCACGTCCCTTAAAGCCTCGTCATATCTCTGCATCGCGATGTTAAGCCCTATCATCCTGCGAAGGGAATAGAACCTTCCCGGCATGTACTTTACAGAATCAGCGAGTTTAAGGGCCTTTTTGTAATATTCCTCCGCGAGGTCATAATATTTTAACCTCTGAAAGATCAGTCCGATATTATTGTAGATCAGAGTGACCTCATTCACATCCCCGAGACTGTCTCTGAGCGCCAGTGCTTTAAGATAGCTTCGGTAGCTCTTCTCAGCATCCCCTTTCCGCCAATACACCAGCCCGATAAGGTTGTGGCATTTCGCCAACCCCCGTGGGTCACTCACATAACGCCTCACTTCCAGCCCCTTGTCAAGAAAGATGAGTGCTGAATCCAATGACCCCTTACGCCAATAACCGGCTCCCAAAACGTTGTAAGCATCCGCTATAAGTTTCTTATCTGAAATTCTGTTTTGAAGTGAAAGGGTTTTATAGGCTATGGGAATTGCGGCGTCATACTCAAACAATTCCATCAGATTTTCGCGGAGTGTGTCAAGCAGTATTGCTGCCTTCTCGATCTCACCGGCTGATATAAGTTTATCTGCCTCGGCGAGGATCTTGTTAACCGCGACAGGATTCTTCTTCAGCCCGCCGGGTTTGCCAACAGGTTGTGCCTGTGCACTCGACCCGGAAAGGATCCAAAAGAAGATAAATATAATCAGGGGTGATGATGATTTTTCCAAAAATACCTGTCAGAAGCCAAAGAATTGCGTCTAAATTGAGGTTCAAACTTAATTAAAAAAAGATTAATTTAGAATTACAAAAAGAAATTTTTGAGCGTTTCCAATATCCTGAGTCCTCAACTCAGCGCCCCGGTCATAAAATGATCCTTTCATTTTGACCCCGCCTCTTGCCGGCAAACTGCCCCCGCCGGATACTCTGCGTCAATTTCCTTGATTCTTGGATATTTCAATGAAAAAACTTTTTACTATCTTTCTCCTTCTCACGGTTTTTTCCCGGTTGTTTGCCGGGGTGCCCGATGGGGTCCAACTTACAAAAACATCAAAAGGGTATACGATCAATTTTACCCTTCCTGTATACGAATTAAAACAAACCGCCAATTCTGAAGGAAACTTCACTAAAGTGGAGATACCGGGGTACGGTATCACCCCGGTTGCCGGCAGGCCCGGGCTCCCCAAAATCACATTCAACCTTGTGATCGGGAATGATGAAGTGCAGCCGGTCGCCTCGGTTAACGGCAGCAAAATTGAGAAACTTCCCCTCAAACAGCACATTTTCCCCTTCCAGGCACCTTGGCGGAGGGATTTCCGGCTGAGCGACAGACCCTTTAACTTCGACCGCGATTTCTACCGTTCCGCGGGTAATGTGAACGCTCCCGTGATCGAAGTGTCAGAGCCTTTCTGGATCGCCGGTGTTAAGGGTGTTTCAGTTACAATTTACCCCTTCAACTATAACCCTGCCGAAAAAAGGCTTGATGTAATAAACAGCGCGACCTTCTCACTGGCGCTCTCCCAACCAATCGGGCGTTCAGAAGGGCACTCTGATGTATATACCGGTTTCTTCAACCAGTTCTTTGCCAATTATGAGCGGGGAGTGGTTGAACTGATCAGGAATTATCTGATAATCACAGCGCCCGAATATGAAGCAGGGCTTGCCCCCTTCATTTCGCACAAAACAGCTAACGGCTTTAATGTTAACCTGTTTACTACAGCCACAACCGGCACCTCAACTACCGCGATAAAGGCTTTCATTCAGGCACGCTATAATGATGCCGCCACCAGACCCGAGTTCATTCTGCTCGTTGGTGACGTTGATAAAATTCCCGCTTGGACCGGTTCCGGCGAGGGCAATCCCCAAACAGATCTGAATTACGCGCTGCTTCAGGGAACCGACTATTACGCCGATGCCTTTATCGGTAGATTCTCGGTGACTAACACCACTGAGCTCTCCAACATCATCAATAAAACGTTGTACATGGAGAACAACATTGCCACATTGGCAAAGAACAACGTTTTTATGGCTTCAACTGACAACTATTCGATTACAGAAGCAACACACAATTACGTTATAAGTACTTATTTCGAGCCAAATGGTTATAACAACCTGAAACTCTACAGCAACAGTGGCGCCACAACTTCACAAGTGGCAGCCGCCATCAACAACAACAAGGTGTTCGCGATCTATTCCGGGCATGGTTCCGAATCATCCTGGGCAGACGGTCCCCCATTTGGTCAAACAGATGTGAGGAACCTTACGAACACAGTCTTCCCATACGTTTATTCGTTCGCCTGTGTAACCGGATCATACCAGCTCGGTGAATGTTTCGGCGAAACCTGGATCCGTATCCCGAAAGGGGGAGCTTCATTCTATGGTTCATCGGTAAATTCATACTGGGATGAAGATGACATACTTGAGCGGAAACTGATCCAGTCAATGTTCGTTGACGGTCTTACAAAAGTAACCCCGATGATGGATATGGGAAAATATCAGACGTGCCTCCACTTCGGAAATGTAGGCCCAGGCACCACGATGCTCCGTTATCTCGAAATGTACAACCTGATGGGTGACCCTTCGCTCGAGACCAAGAGAAACATACCGCCCGATCAGACACCTCCGGATCCCGTCACGAACCTGAGCGCGGGGAATGCCTGCTCAAACTCGATCACTCTTAACTGGTCGGCACCTTATGATTCCACCTTCGGCGGTGTTCAGACTTATGATGTAAGGTACTCTACTGCCCCAATTCTTAATGATAACGACTTTAACAACGCCACCGGTGTGATCTATGGAGGACACACGGATACACTCGGCACACCGAAAAGTTATACGGTGAAGAATCTGACTTTCAACACCCTCTATTATTTCGCGGTGAAAGCGATGGATATGTGGGGCAACAAGTCACCCCTCTCGAATGTCCCCAATTTCAGAACGCTTCAGGCTCCACTCGCGAGCGTGTCACCGGGCGTTGTGAACCACACCCTGGTTAACCAGACCCAGATAACAGATACAGTTTTCATAGCCAACGCCTCTCCGAACAGTTCAACGCTTGACTACACTGTCGAGTTCGCCAACAGTTCATACCCTTCGGACGCGATCTCGTATTATCTTATAAATGAAGCATCCGTTTCAGGGCTCAGATCGGGTAAAGACGACGGTATAACCATCCACGGGCAATCAGTAAAGGGCTCCGGCGGCCCTGATCAGTTTGGTTACAAGTGGATGGATAGCGATGAACCCAACGGCCCCGTATATGAATGGAACGATATAGCCGCCACTGGTACCGCGGTTTCTTCATGGACCCCTTCAGGCACGCTCTCTGCCACGGATGAGGGATATGCAGGTCCACTAAATCTTGGATTCAATTTCAAGTATTACGGGCAACCCAAATCACAGATATACATTTCGACCAACGGGCTACTTACATTCTCGCCCATAACATCGAATATTTACTCGAACGCTTCAATTCCCACATCCTCCGCTCCGAATGATATTATCTGTCCGTTCTGGGACGATCTTGATGCCAAGGCACCGGGAACAGTTCACTACAAACAGGATGGTAACAAGTTCATCATTCAGTGGACAAATTACCAGCGATACAGCGGTACTGCAAGTTACACCTGGCAGGTTGTGATCTACTCCTCCGGAAAAATACTCTACTACTTCAAAAACATGAGCGGAACACTGAACAGTGCCACCACAGGTATCGAGAATGGTGACGGAACCACCGGTCTTCAGATGGCATACAACGCCAACTACATCAAAAACAACCTCGCGGTGAAACTTGCCGCAGAACCTGAATGGTTGATCCCCGCGGGCAACATGGCAGGAACCCTCTACAACAACACCCGCACGGGTATAGTGCTCACTATCCGCACCGAGGATTTCACTCTCGGCAACTACTCAATCGACATGCTTGTAAGAAGCAATTGTGGCGCGCATCCTCTGGTAACAGTGCCGATACAGATAACCCTGGCCGCGACACCTGTTGAGCTGGTTTCGTTTGAGGCTGAACCGGTAAGGGATGAAGTGGTGCTGAAATGGGAAACCGCTACTGAAACGAACAACATGGGCTTCACTGTGGAGCGCCGCGACAACACCAAGGCCGCATGGAGTGAGGTCTCGTTCATGAAGGGGCAGGGCACCACTTCCGCGAATACACGATATACTTTACGCGACAAGGATATTAAACCGGGCACGTATGAGTACAGGCTGAAACAATCCGACCTCAATGGAGACGTCTCATTCAGCAACATTGTAAAAGTTGAAGTGGGGCTTCCAGATGAGTTCGCGCTCTATCAGAACTACCCGAATCCATTTAACCCCGTAACAACGATTACATACGCGGTTCCAAGCGGTGAATTATCCGGCATGGTGCCTGTGGAACTACGGGTGTATGATGCCCTCGGAAATGAAGTGAAAACCCTGGTGAACGGATACAAGGAACCCGGTGTGTATAAAACCGGGCTCGACTGCTCAAACTTTGCGAGTGGTATCTACTTCTATAGAATGACCGCCGGTAAATTTACCGCGATCAGGAAATTTGTGGTGATGAAATAACATCGAACCACAGATAAGGCTGAGCATGGGGATGGTATAAAATAAGACCAGGCCCCGTGCTCAATCTTTAAATTGACATAATAGCTCGAAAAAGAAAAAAAAGTTGGAAAAAACTGCAAAAAAGTTACGAAAAGACTTGCAGAAAATCAGTAAATTTACTAATTTTGAATGTTGTTAATCAGTATTCCCTGCTGCTGATTAATGATACATTACTCCCCCTGAAAGACCCTCGCGCAAGCGAGGGTCGATTTATTTTAAATTCTCCCGTAAACTTGCCGACCGGCAAGAATTTCGCTCCAAACTTCAGAAAAATTCCATAAATTGCATTTCAGGTGCGTGGTTTTACTGAGGGGTATATAACCCGGTTTTGATTTTTTCAATCTATTCTATCTCCATGAAGAGACGGAAATGAATTTAGACATGCGTACCCTGATTCTGGCTGTGGGTGTTGTTCACCTCTTCCAGTTCATGGTGTTTTTATCGTTGTTCAGAATGAACAAAAATGTTGGAGGTCTTCGCTACTGGCTTTTATGGAGCGTGTGCGAGGTTGCCGGCTTTACGTTCATGCTTCTTCGTGATCTCCCCGGACTCTTCAAACCGGTAGTGATAATGCAGAACACTTTAATCATAGGGGGAATATTCTTTCTGATGATGGGAATTTCCGGGTTCCTGACCGGGAAATACCACAAAAAGGCCTCCCTCGCGGGGTTTCTCCTGTTTTACATACCCTTCCTTTGGTTCCTCTTTGTAAACGACAACATTGATGTCCGCGGTATCATAATCAATTTCTTTATCTCCGCGGTATCTATCGCGATAGCTTATCTTCTTTTTCGGAATGAGATAAAGCCGCTGAGAAATATCACGCGTATATTGGGTGTCACGTTTGTCATTCACGCTCTCGTGTTTATTTACCGGGGAGTGCTTATGACCACAGATCATTCCATATCCAGTTTCTTTATGCCATACCTGGGAAACCTCATCCCTGTGATCGACGCGTTTTTGGTTTCTCTACTCTGGACTTTCGGACTATTCCTCATGGTGAACAAACGCTTGCACCATGAGAAGGAAGTTCACAGACATTATTTTGAAACAGTGTTCTACAGTTCTCCCGACCCTTCAATTATTACGAATGTTGACGCTGGAAAGATTATCGACTGCAACAATGCTTTTCTGTGCAACTTTGGTTACACAAGAGAAGAAGTCATCGGTAAAACAACGCTCGAAACCGGTTTATGGGTCGATCTTGAACTTAGAAACAAGCTTATCGAAAAAGTTTTATCAGAGGGGACCCTCTCCAACTATGAGACAGAATTTAGAACCATCTCCGGCGAAATCCGGAACTGCCTTCTCTCTTCAACAATAATCAAAAGCGTTGATGAAAACGTTATGCTTAGTGTTGTAACTGACGTTACGGAACTTAGAATAGTACAGGAGGAAATAAGGCGCTCTGAAGAGAGGTACCGTTTGCTTACTGAAACCACCCCTGATTTTGTACTCCTTCATGACCTGCAATTCAACCTGCTTTACATAAACAATTCAGCTCTCAAAATTCTTGGCTTCACAAGAGAAGAGGTGACCGGCAAGAGCCTTTCGATTATAATCCCTGAGAGTTACATGAAGCAGATCGGCGACAGGAAAA
>JAEYUD010000056.1 GCA_023433685.1 Bacteroidota bacterium | reverse complement strand
CCTCTTCAACATGAACGTTCACCACTCTTCTTGCCACACCGGGTCTTGCTTCACCTGCAACCGAGTTCGAATCACTCGTGATGTCTCCCGACCTTTCATGGACGATGGACAACAGAAAGTCGAATGTCCGTTACAGATTGCTCGTGGGTACCGCTCCTGGACTTAATGCCGGCGCGCACACCAATGTGACTTCCGGTAACAACCCCGGTACACTTACCCTTAACCCTACCGGTCTGGCAGTCGCAACCAAATACTGGTGGACAGTTCAGGCAGAAGTTAACGATGGCTCTGCCGATAATAACGGCGAGTTCAAAGTGGCTTCACCCGAGCGCACTTTCTATACTCCCTTGGACGTACTGAACAAGCCATATAACGGGGTAACAGGTTTAACGCTTGAGCCATACTTCACATGGGACGATGTTCTCTTTGAAACCGGTTATGAGTTGAGAATCTCAACCGCGGGCGGTTCTCAGTCGGCATTTGATGCGGGCTTGATCTTCACCGATCTGAACATCCCCGCGAACACCGATTCCCTCGCTTACAATGAAAACACACTGAACGAAGGTCCCGGCTCGCAGTATCCATTCCCTCTCAACCCGAACACCAGATACTACTGGCAACTCGTGGCGAAAGACGGAAGTGTTGCAATAAAGTCGCCGATCTGGCACTTCACCACGTACCCGGCGGTTACCGTCAGCCAGCACAACCCTGCTAACGGCGACACGGTTTACCTGAACAGCCTCATGTTCACATACGGCATTAATCAGGCAACTACAGGACTCAAGTTCAAACTTCAGGTTAAAGCCGGAAGTGTTGCTCCGGTTAAAACCGACTGGCTAACATCAAACTTTACGGGAGTCTCATCAGGACTCTTCCAGACAGTGAACCTTCTCGGAGGTACAAAATATTTCTGGAGGATAGTGCTCCTTAACGATGATAATGAAGTGATGGCTTATTCGCCAACAAGCATGTTCATAACCAGTGGTGGTGCTACAGTTCCATATCCAAGCTGGCCTGTTGGTGATCCCCTCGTTTACACTAACTCACCAATGCTTCACTGGTATACAGCCGGCTACAGCCCCGATATTACATTTGATGTTGTAATTTCAGGTGATACCACTTCTCCGGGTTACGCTTATACCGCTACCAACCTCACAGATATCTATCATCATGTATCCACAAATCTGAATCCAGGTGTAAGATATTTCTGGGCGGTAAGAAGTGTTTACAAGCGTGGTACCCCTGATCAAGCTATATCAAGCTACTCATTCTGGCAGTCTTTCCGCACCAACGGCGCGGGAACACTCGTTGTGCCAAATCCATCGTATCCAACTGACAACCTGTTAGTTTACACCACTGCCCCATATTTCTATTGGTGGCTCGGTCAAGATGGTACAGGATTGACCTATCAGCTTGAATACGCGACCAACAGTGGGTTTGCCGGGTCGACCACGGTTTCGGCTATCCCCAATCTCTTTACTCAGGTTTCGGGCCTTACACCCGGTGCAACTTACTTCTGGAGAGTTAGATCATACAATGGTTCAGCTTACTCAGGCTGGTCGGTTGTTGATACTTTCAAGATCGCGGGTGGAGTTAACAATGGTTATGCCGTGCTTAACTGGCCCACAGGTAACCCGACTGTTTACACTACCATGCCCACCCTGTCATGGTACCTCGAAGGTTCACCAATGGGCATCACAGAGTATGAAGTGAGATGGAAAGTTGGTTCCAATTCATCAAACTGGAATTCTGACTACACCGGTTCTGCAACTGTGAGTGGTGTTCATAATACATTCTACACCTTCTCAGTTCCTTTCGCTGAAGGGCAGGTGATCTACTGGGCAGTTGCCGCTTCGAACGGATTGAGTCACTCAGCCTGGGCATCAGATCATTTCACCATCTACAGTGGTGCCACTCCGGGCGCGCCTGTTATCTCATGGCCTTCAGGCAACGCAATTGTTTACACTGTTGATCCGCAGCTGAGCTGGTGGGTGAATGGTTCGACAAATGGAATTGTCGGTTATCAAGTTGTATACAGCTACTCGGATGTATTCTTCCCTGCCGCTACAACAACCCTCTACTCCACAAATACCTGGGTTAATGCCTCGAACCTCGTTCAGGGTGCAACCTATTTCTGGAAAGTAAGAGCTCACTTCGGTGGTGGAAGCTATGGAGCTTTCTCAGCAGTTGATACATTCACTGTTAACCCCGGTTCATTCAACCCCATTACTCCCCTTGTCGGTGGTCCTAACAACGTTATGATCTCTTCAACTTCACCTGTTCTATCATGGGTTCTCCCTGTTGCTCCACCCAACGGAATAACATACGAACTGGAAGTTGCTGACAATCAGGAGTTCACCAATTCAATGCTCTTCCAGAACCTGACCGTGGCAAGACAGTCACTTCAGGGACTCGCTCCTAACAAGAGCTACTTCTGGAGGGTGAGATCGAAGATGCAGACTGAAAGCAGCAGCTACTCATTCTACTCAACAATGGGTCGCTTCCGCACAGCTGACGGTGCTACAGACATCAAAGAGACCGTTGAACTTCCAAAAGAGTTCAATCTTTCACAGAACTACCCGAATCCGTTCAACCCGTCAACAATGATGAGGTTCGCGGGTCCGGCAGATGTGAATGTTATACTTGATGTTTACAACACCCTCGGTGAGAAGGTTGCAGAACTTGTCAACGGACCGATGACAGCCGGTTCCTACGAAGTTCCGTTCAATGCATCAAACTTCCCTTCAGGTATCTACTTCTACAGAATTGAAGCAGGCAGCAATGTCGCTATCAGGAAGATGATACTGATGAAGTAAGTGTGGAGTGTGGAGTGTAGAGTCCGCTGCGGCGGATTAGTGTAGAGTGTGGAGTGTAGAGTCCGCTGCGGCGGATTAGTGTAGAGTGTGGAGTGTGGAGTCCGCTGCGGCGGATCGGGGTGGAGGGTAGAGACTCACCACTCGCTACTCGCCACTCACCACTCACCTCTAACCATTAACCTCTAAAAAAAGCCGTCCGGAAACCCGGACGGCTTTTTTATTTTAAAATATTCGTCGAAAATATTCACTATACTCTTGGTTGATTATTATGCTTTGAGTATATTATACCAGAATAGTATAAATTTTTTAATCGGGTTTAATAGCCTGTTCAACGCGAAAAACAGGCTGTTAATCGAGTATTTTTCTAATCACCTCAATCAAAGGAACATATGATGAGAATAATCAGATTCATATCATTATTTCTGATTACTTCATCGATCGCTCTAACGCTGAACGCCCAGCCGGTTGTGAATACAACCGCGCCTGTTGGAGATTCAACGGGTATCTCAATAACTCCAACTCTTGAGTGGAGTATTTCTCTTGGCTCATCACCTTATAACAGCACCGTAAAGATATACACGGATGGAACTTTCAGTACGCTGATCCACTCCGTGAATGTCGGTAATGCAACAAGCTATGCGGTACCTGGTGGTGTTCTTGAGAATAATCAGAGATACTGGTGGATCGTGGAAGTAATTGATGCAACACCTGACACGGTAACTGCATCGTCGTTTTTCCTGACTGAGCTGGCTGTTCCGGCTCTGGCATCACCTGCTGATGGCTACATTTCACTTTCAATGACTCCAAATCTTACCTGGACCATTGACGATAACAAAGGAAATGTCCGTTATCGCCTGCTTACAGGCACTGCCCCCGGTCTTACCGTGGGAGCAAACCTCAACAGAACTACCGGAGTCAACCCCGGTTCACTATCAACAACACCTCTCGCACTCGCGCCTGCAACCAAATACTGGTGGACAATTAACGCCGAGGTGAGCGACGCGCTTGCACCCAACAATGGTGAATCAAAACAGGCAACATCGGAGTGGACATTCTATACCCCATTGGATGTTCTTAACAAACCATACAATGGCGTAACCGGGCTTACACTTGAGCCATACTTCACCTGGGATGATGTAGCGTTTGAATCGGGATATGAATTAAGAATTTCAACCGACGGCAGTTCACAATCTGCTTTTGATTTAGGTGTTTTCTTCACTGATCTGAACATCCCCGCGAATACGGATTCAGTGGCCTACAACGAAAACACACTTAACGAGGGATCAGGACCGACATATCCCTTCCCTCTTACCCCAAACACCACTTATTACTGGCAGTTGGTCGCGAAAGATGGCAGCAATTCCATTCCTTCCCCCATCTGGCACTTCACCACCTACCCGGCGGTGACAGTCAGCCAGCATAACCCAAGTAATGGTGACACGGTTTATCTGAACAACGTAATGTTCTCATACGGGATCAACCAGGCGACTACCGGACTTAAATTCAAACTTCAGGTCAAGGCTGCCGCTGTAGCCCCTGTTAAAACCGATTGGCTTACCTCAAACTATTCAGCGGTTTCCGCAAATCTCTTCCAGACAGTAAACCTTAACAGCGGTACTAATTACTTCTGGAGGGTCGTCCTTCTGAATGATGATGACGAAGTGATGGCTTATTCACCGACAAGCATGTTTACAACCAGCGGTGGTGCCACAGTGCCATACCCGAGCTGGCCCGTTGGTGATCCGCTTGTTTATACAAATTCCCCGATGCTCTACTGGTACACAGCCGGTTACAGCCCTGACGTCACATTCGATGTGGTGGTCAGAGTTGGCAGTCCAGGTGGTCTTCTTGCTTACTCAGCAACGAACATAACCGATATCTACCACCAGTTATCAGTAAACCTTAACCCGGGGACACAGTATTTCTGGTCGGTTCAGAGTGTTTACAAGCGTGGTACCCCCGATGAAGCCACATCAGGTTTCTCAGGATTCCAGTCATTTCGTACAAATGGTGCCGGAACGCTTGTTGTTCCTCACCCTTCATATCCGACTGACAACCTTGTGGTCTATTCCACCGCCCCCTACTTCCATTGGTGGTTAGGTCAGGATGGAACAGGTCTAACATATTACATGGAATACTCGACCAACAGCTCGTTCGCGGGAGCAATTCCGGTTGCCCCAACCACCGACCTCTTTACCCAGGTTCCGGCGGTTACACCGGGACAGACCTACTACTGGAGAGTAAGATCATTCAACGGACTTGCTTATTCCGCGTGGTCAGATACCGCTTCCTTCTCGGTCGCGGGTGGAGTTGCTACAGGTTACCCCGTGCTTAACTGGCCAACAGGCAACCCGACTGTTTACACCACAATGCCGACTCTCTCATGGTACCTCGAAGGTTCACCATTGGGCGTTACCGGTTATGTTATTCGCTACAAGGTCGGTTCCAACTCATCTAATTGGCTATTGGATTACACCGGTACCTTCTTTGTTTCAGGTGCTTCAAACACCTCATACACATTCGCCTTGCCATTTGCTGAAGGAACCGTGGTTTATTACGCGGTCGCGGCAACCGATGGTTCGAACCTCTCCGCGTGGGCATCAGATCATTTCACGATCTACTCCGGTGCAACACCCGGCGCGCCCGTGATCTCATGGCCTTCAGGCAATGCAATTGTTTACACTGTCGATCCACAGCTTAGCTGGTGGGTTAACGGTTCAACAAGCGGAATTGTCGGCTATCAGGTCGTTTACAGCTACTCTGATGTATTCTTCCCTGCCGCAACCACTACCCTCTACTCAACAGATACATGGGTTAACGCCTCGAACCTCGTTCAGGGCGCCACCTATTTCTGGAAGGTCAGAGCTCACTTCGGTGGCGGTAGCTACGGTGCTTTCTCAGCAGTTGACACTTTCACGGTTAACCCCGGATCATTCAACCCTGTTACCCCGATCGTCGGTGGGCCGAACAACGTGATGATCTCAACAACTTCACCAGTGCTTTCATGGGTGCTCCCGGTTGCACCACCTGCCGGAATAACCTATGAACTTGAAGTTGCTGACAATCAGGAGTTCACAAACGCGATGATCTTCCAGAACCTGACGGCTGCAAGACAGTCACTTCAGGGACTTGCTCCAAACAAGAGCTACTTCTGGAGAGTAAGATCAAAGATGCAGACCGAAGGTAACAGCTACTCATTCTATTCAACAATGGGTCGCTTCCGCACAGCCGATGGCGCAACAGACATCAAAGAGAGTGTTGAACTTCCGAAGGAATTCAATATTTCACAGAACTACCCGAATCCGTTCAACCCCTCAACCATGATCAGGTTCGCGGTTCCGGCAGACATGAATGTGAAACTTGATGTTTACAACACCCTCGGTGAGAAGGTTGCTGAATTGGTCAACGGTCCGATGACCGCGGGCACTTACGAAGTACCATTCAACGCCGCGACTCTTCCTTCAGGAATCTATTTCTACAGAATAGAAGCCGGAAGCAATGTTGCCATAAGGAAGATGATACTGATGAAATAGTGTGGAGTGCGGAGTGTAGAGTCCGCTGCGGCGGATTAGTGTAGAGTGTGGAGTGTAGAGTCCGCTGCGGCGGATTGGGGTGGAGGGTAGAGTGTAGAGTGTGAAGTGTGGAGTGTAGAGATTAACCTCTAACCACTGACCATTAACCACTGACCACTAACCTCTAACCTCTAACCACTCGCCACTCACCACTCACCTCTAACCATTAACCTCTAAAAAAAGCCGTCCGGAAACCCGGACGGCTTTTTTATTGGGGGTAAGTTTGATTATGTTACATCACAAGTGCCATTATGGCTTTTTGGACATGGAGTCTGTTCTCGGCTTCATCAAAAACGATCGAGTTAGGTGAGTCAACCACTTCATTGGTAACTTCCTCTTCCCTGTGGGCCGGCAGGCAGTGCATGAAGAGGTAATCCTCCTTCGCGTTGGCTATGAGGGCTGAGTTAACCTGAAATCCCTGGAAACGGGCGTTCCGCTCCTGAGCCTCTTTTTCTTGTCCCATACTCGCCCAAACGTCAGTATAGATGATATCCGCGTTTTTGCACGCTTCAACGGGATCATTTGTGATAACCACTTTTGAGCCCATGTAATCGGCGTTCTTTCTGGCGTTATCAACTATCCAGCCGAGTGGTTCGTAACCCTTTGGTGAGGCGATTGATATATCCATACCAACTTTTGAACAGCCATTCAGAAGCGAATGTGCCATATTGTTGCCGTCACCGATGTACGCGAGTTTCAGACCTTCAAGTTTTCTTCTCTTCTCAAGAATGGTAAAAAGATCGGTCATCACCTGGCATGGGTGAAGCAGATCGGTCAGACCATTGATAACCGGAATCGAACCATACTTTGCAAGACCTTCAACATCTTCATGTTTGAATGTGCGGATCATAATGCCATCGAGGTAACGCGAAAGTACCTTTGCTGTATCGTGGATAGTCTCTCCCCTGTTAAGCTGGAGGTCGTTCGGTCCAAAATACATGCCGATACCGCCAAGCTGATAGATGCCCACTTCAAACGATATTCTTGTTCTGGTTGAGGGTTTTGAAAAGATCATTCCGAGGGTTTTCCCTTTGAGGAGGTGGTGCTCCTCACCGGTGTAGAGTTTTTCTTTAAGTGTCCGGCTCAGATCAAAGATCTGATACATCTCTTCAAGTGTCAGGTCGTTAATGGAAAGAAAGCTCTTTCCTTTCATATTTACTGCCATAAATTATCCGTTTTTTGCAATTATTCTCGTTCCCGGATTAGCTTTTCCGAGCTCTCCGGCTTCAGTAATCACGGCGCGCTTCCCTCCGTTACGGATGAACTGCACCGCTGCTTCCATTTTGGGTCCCATGCTACCGGCAGCGAACTCACCATTTTTAAGGTAAATTTCCACTTCATCAACAGTTACCTGATCTAAAGCGGTCTCATTCTCCTGTTGGAAATTGATGTAAGCTCTTGGCACATCGGTCAGAATGATAAGTTCATCCGCCCCGATCTGGGTTGCCAACACCGATGACGCGAGATCTTTATCGATCACCGCTTCAACCCCCTTGATAGTTCCGTAACCGTTCTTTATCACAGGAATACCGCCTCCGCCAACGCAGATCACAATGTGACCGTCATCGGTGAGCTTTTTCACGATATTCGCGGAACGGACAAAAGTTGGTTTGGGCGAAGCGACAACCCGCCTCCATCCCCTCTTGCGGGGATCTTCGCGGAACTGCCAGCCGTTGGCTTTAGCGAGAAGGTCGGCTTCTTCTTTAAGGAAAAACTGACCTACCGGTTTGGTGGGATTCTGGAAAGCGGGGTCTTTCGGGTCAACCTCGACGTGAGTGACCATAGACACCACTTCCTTTTGAATATTATGCTGCAGCAAAAGCCTTTCCATCTGCTGTGCCACAATATGGGCTATTTGCCCTTGCGACTCGGCAACGCACACATCCAGAGGCATTTTGGGGAGCAAAAATTTCTCGTAACCCGCCTCATTCTTGAGGATCAGGTTACCCACTTGAGGACCATTTCCATGCGTGATCACAACAGTGTAACCACGCAGGATCAGGTCAACGAGACTCTTGCATGTATCGAAAGCATTTTGTTCCTGCTCCCTTACTGTGCCTGACTGGTTGCCTCTTAAAAGAGCGTTGCCGCCGAGAGCTACGACGGCAAGCTTGCTCATAGAAGGCCTTTTTCTTTCAGAATTTTCTCTAAAGTTATGTCGCCGATCTCCTGAAGATCGTATCCGACCCTTGTATAGGGTTTGTTGATCTTAAGGATGCGTCCAAGATCTATAGGAGTGCCGATAACAACAGAATCGCAATCTGTCGCGTTGATCGTGGTCTCAAGGTCTTTCACCTGATCGTCACCGTATCCCATTGCAGGAAGGAGAACACCGATCTTCGGATATTTCTCGTAAGTGGCAGTGATCGATTTCACCGTGAAAGGTCTCGGATCAACGATCTCGGCTGCACCATAATTCATGGCGGCAATAGTTCCGGCACCATATTCCATTTCACCATGTGTGAGTGTTGGCCCGTCTTCAACCACAAGCACCCTTTTGCCTTTTATGACATCAGGATTATCAACTTTGATAGGTGATGCTGCATCAATTATGGTTGCATTCGGGTTGATCTGTCTGACCGCGTTTCTGACTGCCAGAACATTCTTGGGTTCGGCTGATTCAACTTTATTCAACACGACCACGTCAGCAAGTCTGATGTTCACATTACCGGGGTAATATGATGACTCGTGTCCGGGTCTGTGGGGATCAGCAACCGTGATTGTAAGGTCGGGTTTGTAGAATGAGAAATCGTTGTTTCCGCCATCCCAAATAATTACATCAGCTTCTTTTTCTGCCTGCGCGAGGATGTCGCCGTAATCAACACCCGCGTAAATAACACCACCCGTTGCAACGTGTGGCTCATACTCTTCGATCTCCTCAATGGTGCATTTGTGGATCTTAAGATCTTCAAGTGTACCAAATCTCTGCACCCGCTGTTTTTCAAGATCACCGTAAGGCATGGGATGTCTTATGGCAACCACCTTCTTCCCTGCGGCTCTAAGCAGGTCAACCACCTTGCGAGATGTCTGCGATTTACCACTGCCGGTACGCACGGCAACAATGGCGATCACCGGTTTCGATGATTTGATCATTGTTTCTTTTGTTCCGATAAGAGTGAAGGAGGCGCCGGCAGCATTAACTTCGGCAGATTTGTTCATTACATAGTTGTAGGGTACGTCTGAATATGAGAAATAGACTTCATCGATATCAAGCTCTTTTATAAGCTTTGTGAGGTCTTTTTCATCATAGATCATGATACCATCGGGGTAAAGCTTCCCGGCGAGGGATGCAGGGTATTTTCTACCGTCGATGTTAGGGATCTGAGTAGCCGTAAAGGCTTTTACATTGTACTCTTCTTTATCCCTGAAGAATGTGTTAAAGTTGTGGAAATCCCTTCCCGCGGCTCCCATGATAAGGACATTTTTCCGCTCCATATGTTCTCCATATTGTTATTCAACTGTTACGCTTTTAGCCAGATTTCGTGGTTGATCCACGTTTAAGCCTTTTTTCATCGCGATGTGGTAAGCGAGCAGTTGAAGCGGAATAACGGGTAATATGGGCATCAGGATCGACCGTGTACCGGGTATCTTTATCGAGTATTCAGCCAGATTGTCAATATTTTCATCATCTGATGTGGCAATGGCTATTACTCTTCCTTTGCGGGCCTTGATCTCTTCGATATTACTGATGATCTTGTCATAAGTAGCATCTTTAGGCGCAATGAATACCACAGGCATGTTTTCGTCGACCAATGCTATTGGACCGTGCTTCATTTCTGCCGCCGGGTAACCTTCTGCGTGAATGTATGAAATTTCTTTCAACTTCAGAGCGCCCTCCAATGCCACGGGGAAGTTGTACCCTCTCCCCAAATAAAGGAAGTTAGTGGCATTTTTGAATTTTTCTGCAATTTCCTCTATCAGATCGTTCTGTTTGAGGATGATCTTTACATAATCAGGTATTTTTTTAAATTCTTCAACGAGTTGTTTCCCCTCCTCAAGCGACATCCCTTTTTTCCTCGCGAGAAGGATGGTAATTAAGGCAAACACGGTCAACTGGGAAGTGAAGGCCTTGGTTGAGGCTACACCGATCTCCGGTCCCGCGTGAATATATACTCCAGAGTGACTCTCCCGGGCAATTGAACTGCCAACCACATTGCATACACCCAGACAGAGCGCGCCCCGTTTTTTTGCCTCTTTAAGCGCGGCAAGGGTATCCGCGGTTTCACCCGACTGGGAGATGAAGAACACAGCGTCTCCGGGCCCCACGATCGGATTTCTGTAACGGAATTCACTCGCGTATTCAACCTCGGTGGGTATCCGTAAAAATGTCTCGAACATATACTTCCCGACCAATGCCGAGTGCCATGATGTTCCGCATGCTGTGATGATTATTCGTTTTACGTAAAGCAGGTGGTCGAGCACACCTTCAAGCCCGCCAAGTTTGACGTCGCCCGTTTCAGAGAGCAACCTTCCCCGGATCGAGTTCTTAAGCGACTCCGGCTGCTCCATTATTTCCTTCAACATGAAGGTTGGGTAACCGCCTTTATCTATCTCATCAAGTGTCATCTCTATCTGATGAACCACTTTGCTTACTTCTTCCTCATCTTCGATCGTTTTGGTAAGGTAGTGATCCCTGAAAATTTCGGCGATCTCACCGTCTTCAAGGTAAACCACTTGCTTGGTGTGCTGAAGTATCGCGGATACATCAGAGGCTACAAAATTCTCTCCGTCACCAATTCCGAGAAGAAGTGGTGATCCTTTTTTCGCGGCTACAATTCTATCGGGTTCCTTCGTTGAGATTACTGCTATGCCGTAAGTTCCTTCAACCTCATTAAGCCCCCGTCTGACAGCCTCAAAGAGGGTGTAACCTTCTTTTAAATAGGTGTCAAAAAGATGAGCCAGCACTTCAGTATCGGTCGCGCTTTTAAATTCGTAACCGTGTTGCTTAAGTCCGGTCTTCAGTGTGGAGTAATTTTCGATGATCCCATTGTGGATGAGGATCAGTGTGCCGTCACCGTTCGAATGAGGGTGAGCGTTAAGTTCGTTGGGTTCGCCATGTGTTGCCCATCTCGTGTGACCTATACCTATAGTCGAGTCGATACCGGCTTTTGTCACCGCTTCCTGAAGATGCGCTACTTTGCCTTTGATCTTTAGAACATCAATTTTACCGTCCCGGATCACACCGATACCGGCAGAGTCATAGCCTCTGTATTCGAGACGTTTTAGTCCTTCGATTATAACAGGTACACAACTTTTATTTCCGATGTAACCGACTATTCCGCACATGAGCGAACATCCTTATTAAAAAAATAATAAAATGTATTCTGTAAAATACAGAATATTAACTATCTGAAAAACGAAAACGTTATAAAAAATACAGACTGTTTATTTTACAGCGGCAACAAATATAACATAGTGAAATCTTCGAGGTACAATTTTTTCAACAACAGTGTCCGCGATACCGAGTAGCCGGCGTTGGCTCTCACTCCGTCCCAGCGTACCGAGAAAACCGGCTGAACTGAAGGCGAAACTCGAGAACTCACTGCAAAACCAGGATGCTTCCTGAATTGAAATGTACCGCCAGTAACCTGCCCAGTTAATAAACTTTTTCCGCAACCAGCCATGAATCGGCGAAGAGACAAGATTTTCGGCGAAAAACAACACTCCACCCGGCTTCAATACCCTGCGTATCTCGTTTATCGCCTGTTGCTGTAATTGTTCTTCACCCAAAGCACCTATAACCGACTTGAACATGACAACATCAAAAGTGCTCGAGGGGAAGTCAAGCGATAGTACATTGGCTTCCCTGTAAGTTATTTTTTTATCAACGCCGTAACGGATATGTTTTCTCTTTGCCTCCTCCGATACCCCGTTCAGATCAGTTGACACCACACTGGCACCATTTAAAGCCATCCATAGTGACAACCCACCATGCCGCTCACCTATCGCGAGAGAATACTTTTCATGAAAGTCGTAACCGGTAGAGGCAAAATAATCTAATCCTTTCGACCAGTTTACCACATCCCATTCAATGATGTCATGCAGTTGTTTTTCACTCAACTTGATCACATTATTTCACCTTCGCCAATTTTTCTATCGAAGTTTTTGTTTTGTCTTTGTACTTGGTGATCAATTTGTAAAGATATACACCATTGGCAACCTCATCACCATCAGCATCTTTACCATCCCAGAAAACGGTGTTCAGACCGATCTTCATTTCCGAAGCCGGTACCACAATTTCCTTGATCTGTCTTCCGGCAATGGTGAATATCTTGATCTTCACCTCATCCGGGGGGGCACTTCCCCGTAGCTCGTATGTGAAGTACGTCTGCTCTGCAAATGGATTTGGATAATTGTAGATTCGCTGAATATCATCCTTGTCGTAAACAAAGAACTGATACTTCTGGGCAATGTTGTTGTAAGGTATCTCAGACGCGTCTTTGGTGAACACTTCCACAGTTTGTTTCCCTTCCTTCAAAAGGGGCTTCCACCGGGCGTCAAATTTTGAATTTGGCCAAGGGGTATAGTTGTACTGTATGCTGTCTTTAACAAAACCGATCGGTTTACCATTATGAACAATACTCAATCTGGTGGTATCAAGTGGCAACGGACTGTTGTCAGTCAGCACCATTTCGATCAATGGAGAGTTCGATATTATATCGCCATTGATCAGTTCCCTGCCATCGAACGTAATACTGAAATCGGGCTTCACCGTGTCACGGGCGACATAAAAACTGTCGGCACCGAGGTTGTTGAATGTGTACATTTCTGTACCGTTCATTGTAACCACCGAACGGATCGTATTGTAGAATACTATCTTTGAAGTGTTTATGGTATGTTTCACCGTGTAGAATGTATCAGCCGGAATTTTAAACTTCGTTGAATAGTATGGTTCATTTCCATTCCCGAGATAGAACACCGCGGTAACCGTGTCTGAAGCAATTTTGCCGAGATTTGTCACTTTAAGATCGATATTTATATCGAATCCCTGCATTAAGCTGTCAGGATAGAATGTAAAATCATTGTTGGAGATAGTGATCTCCGGAAGACTTGTTTCACAGTCAACATGCATCGATTTTATGTACATCGGATTCGTAGTGGTGTACGAAGTATCCTCCATCTTCACCACCGTTCGCATGTATGGATATTGCTGCGGTGAGAATCCGGAGATATTAAACCCGCTCGGAATGGCAACCTGAAGGGTGTCCCACTGCCGGGTCGAGCTGTTGAAGCCCTGCAGATCAACCTGATAAAGTGAGGTCTGGTTTCCGGTCACCACCTCGTAATTTACCGCATGCCATTTTGTGGCTGGCCCAATTGGCTTGGATGTCAGTTTTCCCTTTGAGTCGAGATAATATCCCGCGAAGACCGACATCTTTTTCTGGATGGTATCGTTCCTCCGGTATCCGGTGGCATAAATTTCATCATTATCGGCATCATACACCCAGGCATAGAATCGCCTTAGTTCTCTGAGGTTGCGGGAGTTCCAGCTCAGCCACTCTCCGAGATACGCCTTGTCTGAAATTCTGACAGCCATAAGATAGCCTGACTGATAATCTTCGTAGAGGTACATAATATCACCCACAACAAAGAATGAGGCGACTGATTCGAATGGTTCGATCAAAGGGAACTCAATATCCCTTATAAGTGACCAGTTGCTTGCGTCAAAAACCCTCAGAACGCATGCCCTTCTGCCATTTATTCGTTTGTTGGCAAAGTTATATATCATCCCGTCGTTATAAGTGAGGAGATACTTGCCTATGGGACGCTCGTCGCCGAAGTCGAAGTCGAGAAGTCCTGCTCCACCCGGTAACATCACACTGTCTATTTGGCCTGACGAAGGTTCAACGCTGTAAATAACATCAGAACTTTGGCCAGGGTAATAGATCAATCCGTTAACGTGCATGATCTGCATTCTGATCTGTTCCTTGAATCCGGGAACCGTCCCATAATATTCACCCTGGTTGGTTCCCTTTTTACCGGTTCCAACTATATATATCTGAGATTTACCGTCGGGATTTCTTCTTTGCACATCGAACCAAAAGTCAGCCATGTAAAGATACTTCCCGTCCGTTGTAAGACAGGTCAGGCCGACGGTGTCAAGCGGTTCGATCTGGGTAAGAGAGAATTCCCTCTTCAGCCTGTCATTATCAGGTCTCGGTATTTTCAGCTGGGTGTTGAGTAAAAGCCCGTCGAACAGCTTTGAATAATTAAGATTTTCTGTCTCAAAGTTAAGCAAAAGGTTTCCGGTGAAATAGTATCCTCTCCTCTCGCCGTTGCTCGATGTGTAGGTTCTCGTTCCTGACCATTTGCCAAGGTCAGATCCATCAACCATTCTTGCCCGCCAGAAATACCTTCCCCGTTGAAGTTGAGAGAGGGAATATTTTAGAATTCCTTCACTTCCTCTTAGATTCTCAACTTTTACCAATGGAGCGTTAAAAGTGTACGAAGTGTCGATCTCAATATTATACAGGAATCCCCTGTTGATGTAATAACCAATATCCGCAAGTTCAATGCTCACAGGCTTCTCCGTAGCCAGACCGTCAGGTGGATACAGGAGACTCGGTTCTGAAATATCGTATACCGCGATCTGAATTTGCCCGATATTGTCGGTGAGATCATCTTCATCCAGAAGCGCGCCCGGGTTTATGTCAGCGATAAGGGTGACTAATCCGCTCACGGGAGGAGCCCACTTAAACGAAATTGAATCGTTATTGCTGAACACAGGTATTCTTAGTGTCTGAATAACGCCGGATGAATCTTCCCCGGTAAATCTTAAAACAACCGACACTGTATCACGGGTCTTTATACCGTTGTTCGCCATTTTAACTTTTATCGAAAGGGTATCACCCTTCAGCGGACTTGTAGTAGAGGCTGATATGTCGCTGTTTGCGATCGCGAAATCAGGTTTGGTCGGTACAGCCAGTCTTAAACCCGCCTCACCAAGATATGTGAGGAGGGCAATCTGATTTATGTAATAGCCAACGGGGGGAGTTCTTACTTTTGCCGCCATTATCGCGAGCCCGGTAACGTAATTCTTCAGGTTGAAAAGCTCGTCGAAAAAGAGTCCATTATAGTATGTACCTATCTGCCAGTGGGTAAGACCGGAGCTTCCAAAGAAACCTATTGCACCTTTGCCCGGAACCTTAACGAACTGTTCGCCGAACACATCCTGATTATCGAAGTGCGCGGTGTAGCAGGTAACACTTGCCACAAATGGAAGTTTGCCACCGTTGTTCAACTGGTAAATGTTGTTGTTGGTGAACACAAGATCCCACTGATATCCGCCACCGTGTCCGTAATAGTTTGCAAAAACCGTCCCTTTGTTGAAGGCGTTGATAATGTCTTGTGTCGAGCCGGCGTATTGCTCCTCTTCTGGCGTGCTCGGATAACGGCAGATAACCATTGAACGGAATCCTTGCGGTTCAAGGAAGTTATCCTTCAGTTTGATCGATTCCCTGTTGAATCCGAACTGAAGCTCATCGGCCTGGTCAACTCCTGAAGCCATCAAAAGAACCGACTCTTTCCAGTTCTTTGAATTGTCGGAAGGATAGTTTTCAAGTTTATCAAGAATAATGTTCCCCTCATCCACAGTCTCTATTGAGATTCTGGAGATCGCCAGATCAGGGGTGACATCCTCACCCGTGACCGCTACAAACATGTTATCGCTTGCCGCGACTCCATACTGGATCGAGTGATAAGGAATTGAAGGGATGTAATTTTCCCTGCTGTCAGGTAATATCTTTCTGTAATCGTAGCTCATGTCACCAATCAGGGTGATGTAAACAGGAGCAGGGCGCTTGAATGACTCGAATGCAAACTTTATAAAATTCTTGATCGCCATCGGGTCCATCAGTCCGGCAGAGAATTCATCATATATCTCCAGCACATCCGCAAGATATACCCTCAGTGGTGCAGCCTCCGGTGAGACCGGTGTAGTCCTTCGGAAATTCGCGAGTCTCTCGGCAATACCTTTAAATTTGGGGTGGTAGATGATTATGTAATCAGCTTCATTCGCGATATCGCGTAGCTTGGAGGGGGTATCCATTTTGATCGAATCGACCTGAATCCCATAGTCGGAATCAACGCAGAAGTAATCAACTGTGTCGGATCTTAAAGAATCTTTAAACAGCACATCACCAGCCTGGTTTTTCAGCATCCAGGGCTTTACGATCCGCTTATTGTGTTCCGGCACATATACGAACATTGTATCTCCGGTCCAGTTAAAGACCCAGAAGTTCTTCCAACCGATCCCGGGAGGATTCCGGAACTGAAATCTCTCACCTGCCGCACGGTGCTGGCGGTAGTAGATCAGTTCGTACCAGTTTACCCGTAACTCATCGTTCTTCTCGTCGAGACAGATATCACCATCTGTAACCACTTTGAACTGGTTACCCTCGCTCGCGATAATAATCGAGTCACTCACCACATTAAATGTTGAGTCATAAAGTATCTTTTCCTGACCGTTCCATTTCAGATTGGCAAGTTTTTTATCGTTGATGAAAAGATTGACACTGTGAACATAATTACACGGATAAACTGTTGTGGTGACACCGTGGATTTCGGTTCTTACTCTTAAACTTGTCACTCCGGGAGCGAAATCCTTCAGGGCATCGAACCGGTGCGCGAATCCTGTCTGCGGAACACCTCTGAAAGCACTGATCTTTGCCCAGAACCAATAGTCACGGTTACCATTGGGAGCCCACCCAAGACGTTCATAAATCTTATCTTCCTCAAAATGGAGTTTCCACTCGGAAAAGTTTATTCCCGGTGAACCTTCAATAATGGTACCGTCTTTGTCCTCAAATCTAAGACCGCTTGTATCGGCTTCGTAGCTGAACCAAAAAACATTTGTCTTATTGTAAACATTCATCAATGTGTTGGGAGAGGGAGGCATTGAATCGCCTACGAAAATAATATAGCTCCCTGTTGTGAAAAGTGTATCTCTTCCACCATAAATCGCGAGAGGCACTTCACCCTTGCTGTTAAAAATCTGAAGCTTTTTCTTTTCGATCTGCCTGTTCGTGGGCATGCCGGCCTGAGCAAGTTCTTCGTATGTTAGCTTGTATACATCCCTCTTGTTCAGGAAAAGTTTGAACCAGGTTTTGTTCGGGTTATACCAGACTTTATCGGTGGCAGGGTTATCCGGAAGTAACGATTTTTTCTCCCCGATCCAGTTCTTTGCCTGATCATAATTGATTACTGACTGCTCGAGGAACTGCCCGGTCACCGGATCAGACACCGGCTGCACCATGAAGGCATCGCCGTACTGGACATTGAAGTCGATCCGGACTGTTATCGAATTGTATTTTATCAGTTCCCTGGTGACAGGATTATACTGATAAGGGGAAATGATCACCGGTTGAATTTCAGAGAACCTGTATGAATATCTCCCTTCCAGTCTCGCAAGGGAAGAAGGAAAAAACCGGTCGGAATTGTAGACATCCTTTTCAAAATAAAGAAGGTCAGGCGAGAACGCTATCGAATCAACTAACGAGAACGGAAGTATAAAACGGTTCTCCGACTTCCCTCTTTCGGAGGCAAGAACGGTGATCTTTGGTTTTGAATTGTAGCTGATACCGGCTGAAACTGAATATTCGGGTACCGCCGGTTCGCCTTCCTTCATGAAGTACATTCCATTACCCGGAAAGTAAGAAAACTTCCTCCCTTGCACAAGCGTGTCTCTTACAACAGGGAAATCCCTGAGATCGAACTTGACGACAAGATGATCCTCGGTTTTTTCAATTATCCGGTACGACTGGGGTATGGCGTTAAAAACTAATAAAAGGAAGAGAAATGTTACTTTTCCGGGGAATTTCAGCATAAAAGATCAACCGATGTTTGATATAAATAAACGCCAATTTAGCTATAAACCAATTAGCCAAACAAGTGAAAAAATTATTGTACAAATAAGTTAAAAATGCAGGAAAGATGCCGAAAGGTAGAAGTAATTTTCCGGGAGTTCTGAATTGAAATTTGACTTGTTCAGTACGTACCCTGCCCTGACAAATGTGTTTGCCCCGGTGGTGAAGTGCAGGGATAAACCCACAGATGTGGTGTTCTGAAATTCACCGGCAAGGAACCAGGCATCCTCATTCGAGAGCGCGTTCGTACTTATGAAAAATGAACCACCATGATTTTCGATAACGTTACCCGATTTGTCGTAGATATTTTCGCCGTGTCTGACATGTTTAACATCAAGAGAGAGCTTCAGCGGAGCGATTACCTGCCAGTCGATCCTGAAATTGATCATATCTGAATTCGGCTTAATATCAAGTCCGAGCGGGTAACTGTTGTTCAGGTAAGCGAGGTCTTCCGCCGCGCCGGGGTGCGAAAAAGTATAAGGTCTGACGAAGTAGTAAGAGGCACTAACCGCTACAGCAGGGGCGAAGGAGGGTACATAAACAAGCCCTCCATTGAAGGCGAACCTGTTGTTAAATCTTTGAAAATTGCCCGGTGTCCAGTATTTGAAGTTTATGTCATCGAACAGAAGGCTGGCGGTCAGCTCAAGTCCGTTCACAGGGCGGTAGCGTGCATCAACCCCAAGGAAAGAGTTGTCGAGATCTTCAAGAGAACGCTGGGCTGATTCCCAAAATAGAAATGGATTCAGGTAGCCCAACTCAGGCGACCTTCCCGCGTAGATAACGGCCTGCCAAAGGGAAAGCCTGAACCTCTCCGATAAAGCAAATGAAACTCTGTTCTGAACAGTGTATTTCGATGTCTTACTTTTTAGATCACCTGTGATCACGTTTCCCGGTGTTATTATTTGAGGGGTGACCAACCACGCGTGCATGTAGTCATAACTGAAAGCACCTGACTTTATCGAGAAACTCAATCTGTCGAAAAGCTGGGAAGCACCTGAAATTTTATCCCTGTTATAAAAGTTCTCACCCCATAAAACACGGTTACGGGCGATCGAAACAGAGAAAATATCTTTCTCAACGAAAAATCCCCCTTCAGTTCCGTCAAAGTAGTCGAGACCGGTTTTTTTAAAAGTGAATTTTTGTGAAACCACCGGATCAAGAGCATTCACCGCCCTGGAACCATAGGCATTTCCGTTCCATGCCATCATATATGCCGAGAACCAGTCACTGTAGTTAAACCGGAGATAACCACCATAACGCATGTAAGATGCGTTTTGCTCACGAAACCGGTCGTCTCTGGTTCCGTGAAATTTCATTTCAAAAAGTGGATCGATGCTCGCCTCATAATTCTCACCTTTGAAGGCAAAAAGATGTACCGGTGAACGTGAGAGGAGCAATTCAGTTGACGGGGAGCCACCGTCACCCGGTGCTGTGAGAAACATCTCAGAAAACAGATCGAGCTCTTCCTTGAAAGCGGCGGGGACTTCATTTCGCTTGTTTTTCAGTATCCCGAGGTGGTGCTTTATTTCGCTTCGGCTTTTGGGGATTATCGCGTCATCGTACCCCGGTAGATAACCCGCCACTGAGGCTCTCCGCAGGAAGAAATAAACGGTATGATCTGAATTAATGGGTTCGGGTTGAGCGAATAGAGTTAATTGAAAGAGAAAGGCCGCAAAAAGAACCTTTTTCAATCTCAGATGTTTCCTTCGTTCGTGATAACCACTTTGGGGGTGCGTAAAATGATTTGCATATCAGACCAAAAATTGGCTTTGTTGTAGTAGGCTATCTCCATTATCACCCTCTCTTCGGGTGTGAGTGACTGCCTTCCGTTGACCTGCGAGATGCCGGTGATCCCGGGCTTGAAATTAAATACCTGACGCTGCTCAGGAGTAAACTGATCAGTGATTTTGGTGAGTTCAGGGCGTGGACCCACAATACTCATATCACCCAGCAGAACATTTATCGCCTGTGGGATCTCATCGATCGAGGTACGGCGAAGAACCTTGCCAACCCGGGTAAGACGTGGATCATCCTTTTGGGTGAAGTCAGGACCCAATTGTTCGGCACCTTCAACCATGCCTCTAAGTTTGATCATTCTGAATGGCTTGCCGCCGAGTCCGGTACGCTCCTGAATAAAGAACGCGTTTCCTTTGGAATCGAGTTTAATAGCTATCACTGCGACCAGTAGTATAGGTGCCGACAGGATCAGGGCCAAACTGCTCAGGATTATATCCGTGAACCTTTTTATAAAACTTCCGTTTTTTCCCATAAGATTGTTGATATCTTCACCGTGCCAGCTACTCCGTAAGGTATTCTGCAATTCGGCTTCTTTAATCTCCATTAATTACCAAAAAATCTGACTCCCAAAATTACTATTAGTTTCGATTTTGGCAAAATGATTTGACCGAAGAATGCAATTAAGATTAAATTGTGACAGCGCTCAAAATGTTGGTCAAAGATTTCCGGTTACCGGTCTGAACACCACTTCTTCCTGAACAATGTTTGATTCATCAGAAAGGAAGTTAATGATGTGGCGGGCAAGACCAGCCGGCTGAATCATCTTTCCAGAGTATTTAGCCCTCACCTTCCCGGGCCAGATCGGTGTCTCCGTTGCACCGGGAAGAATATCGATCACTTTTATGTTGTTCTCTCTTAATTCTTCACGCAACACGCGAC
>JAEYUD010000013.1 GCA_023433685.1 Bacteroidota bacterium | reverse complement strand
CAATTCATTTCATCGAGGTCTCTGACGAGTGTAAGCCCGCCGCCAAGATCAAAGTTTTCATTATATGTGTCACCAAACATCCTGGGGGACGAGAGAACGACACCGACACCCCATCCGTTCTGGTAGGTGGTTTGCGAGAAACCAACTGAACTGAGAACGAATAAAAATAAAAGGGCAATCCTTTTCATTTGTACTCCTGTTTTTAATCAACCTGTTTTATAACGATTTATTTTAGAGCAATCAGCTAAAAGTTGGTACGAAAATCTAAAATAACCCGGGAAAAGTATCTAAAAAGGTGAAGATATGCAAACTATTTGTCGTCATTTTCGGGGGTTTTGTCAAAAAAACAAATAAAAAAAGCTGCCCGGTTAACCGGGCAGCCTTTAATAGCAGTTTGAGGGTCAAAGACCTGTTGTACTACTTGGTTCTGACGAACTCAATTCTTCTGTTTTTCTGCTTGTTAGCATCAGAATCATTGGGAACGAGTGGTTTGTCGGGACCAAAACCTTTGGCGGTCATACGGTTCTTATCGACACCTTTATTAACCATCCATGTCATAACAGATTCAGCTCTTTTCTGTGAGAGTGTCATATTGAAAGCTCTCGAGCCGACGTTATCTGTATGTCCCTGAATTTCAACTGATATCTCGGGATACGCGGTAAGGGTTTTGTAAGCCTTGTTCAGTGTGGCCTCTGATTCAGGTGAAATGTTGGCGCTTCCGGTTTCGAAAACGATACCTTCAAGAACCATTGGCACATTCATTTTGATGATATCGTCTTCAGGGTTAAGAGGATCAGTACCTCTGTCAACTTCGACTTTATCGTTGATGGTACCGCCATCGGTATCAGCCTTAAGAGGATTGGTTTTGTAAACCATAAGCTCATCAAAATCGTTGAGCCCGTCACCATCAGTATCGGCTTTAAGAGGATCGGTCTTATACTGTGTAAGTTCCTTTCCATCCTCAAGCTTGTCACCATCAGTATCGGCTTTAAGAGGATTGGTCTTATACTGATTTATTTCTTCAGCATCAGTGAGTCCGTCGCCATCGGTGTCAGCTTTAAGCGGGTTGGTTTTATAAGTCATAACCTCATCATAATCTGAAAGGGTGTCACCATCGGTGTCAACCTTCAGTGGATTGGTCATGTGCTTTGTAACCTCGTCGAAATCAGAAAGTTTGTCGCCGTCTGTGTCAGCCTTAAGCGGGTCGGTTTTGTGTTTCAGCACTTCGTCGCCGTCGTTAAGACCATCACCATCGGTATCAGCTTTAAGCGGATTAGTGTTGTATTTAAGAACTTCTTCACCATCTTTTAAGCCATCGCCATCTGTGTCGGCAACCAGCGGATTGGTTTTGTACTTGAGAACTTCTTCACCATCTTTCAAGCCGTCACCATCGGTGTCAGCTTTATAAGGGTCGGTTTTGTAGACTTCAAGTTCTTCCTTGTCAAGCAGTCCGTCACCATCAGAGTCTTTGTTGATGTTGGTTCCGCCGAACAGGAGGTGAAGACCGGCGTTGTAATAAACGTCTTTGGGATCACCCTCTTTGAAGTGGTTCAGATCATCGCTGAAAGTATAGTTGAAACCGCCGGTAAGACCGATGGAGAAATTATCGGTAACGGCATAATCAACACCAATACCCGCCGGAACGAGAAGTGTCCATCCGGTGTTTTCGACACTTTTTTGTGGCCACTGGATGCTGAAAGATTTTGGTACTTTCACGTTATTCCAGTTAAGAGCACCGACGCCAAGGTAGGCATACGGGGAAACTCTTTCGAACCCAAACGGGAACCAGAGCGCTCTAAGGTCAACAGGCACCACATCTGTGGCGTATTCTGCGTCAGTGAAATCCTTTCCGGCATAGTTCAAATAGCCGGCACCGAACTCCACTCTCCAATTATCGGTGAATCCGTAACGGAAAAATCCTCTGAAGCCACCTTTGACTGACATTGCGAATTCATTCTGAGGGATAATCGCGTTACCCTCAAGACCAAAATGAACCTTGGTACTAAGGCTCTGAGAGTAAACAGAGGTTCCGGCGAAAGTTAATGCCAAAACTGCTGCAATGAGTATTACTCTTCTCATTTTTAAGGTTCCTTATATTATGTTGTGTATTGAATATTAAAATCGATTAAGTGATTAAATTCCCCTGCTCGAATTTAGCAAAATATTATCAATTATTCTTAAAAATGTGTAAAAATTTTACTATTCAATGTGCCATTTATCATTTAAATAACATGATAAAGCACAAAACAATTGTCTATCAGTTGGTATAATTATAAATTAAAAGAATGAGAAATTTATTTTTTTCTAAAGTGAACGGTGCAGGCAACGATTTCATTCTTATCGATGCAATTAATGAACCCGCCACTGTACTTTCAAAGAGTGAAATTGTCCTGCTTTGCGACAGGCGCAGGGGAATTGGTGCCGATGGTTTGCTGGTACTCCATCAAGCCGCAAATTACACGTGCCGTGTGGAATTCTTTAATGCTGACGGAAGCCGGGGATCGCTCTGTGGCAATGGCTCAAGGTGTGTTATTTTCTATCTTAAGGAAAAGGGTTACACACTCACGGGTGATGTCAAATTTTTATTCGGTGACAAGGAATACAAAGGGAGTTTCGCTGAAACAGGGGAGCCGGTCTTTCACATGAACAGACCCGCGAAGCTTAAAACCGGTTTTATGATAAAGGCCGCCGGATCCCTTGTAAAGGCTCATTATTGCGATACAGGGTCACCTCACGTGGTAATTGATATAACGGATGTACCCATTGACCCGCGGAGATCGCCGGCAACACATCAGAATATGGATGTCTTTCCCGTGTATGAATTAGGAAAAGAGATCAGACATCACTTGGATTTTGCACCGGGCGGGGTGAATGTAAATTTTATCAAGATAATCTCTGAGAATGAGATCATCATTCGTACCTTTGAGCGGGGGGTTGAGGATGAAACGCTTGCATGCGGAACCGGTTCAACAGCCGCTGCCATAGTTGCTTTCGCCCTCGGCAAATGCAAGCCGCCGGTAAGGCTGTTAACCAAAAGTGGCGACACACTTTCTGTTAATTTTGAAATAATCGACAACAAACTTGGGAATCTTGTTCTGACGGGACCTGCCGCGATCAATTTTCAAGGATCTGTTGTAATTGAAAAATCTGGAGAATAAATGGCAAAAGTGATCTTTTATATATCTTACGATATCGATCCCAAGAAAAGGGAGGACTACATTGACTCGATAAAAGAGTATAAAAAACTGATAAGTTCAACCGGACTTTCAAGATACTCTTTATACGAGGAAAAAGGAAAACAGAACCGTTTCAGGGAAATATACGAGTTTGAATCCGAGGAGGCATTCGACAATTTTGACGATGCAAGCGATGAAAGACTTTCAGTTCTCAACCGCAAACTTGAATCATTAAAACTGGCGAAGACAACCAAGTCGAGAACTCTGCTCGAAGTTGAGCTTTAATAAAGCCAAGTTCTCCATATAATGAACAGGCTCACCCACAGTATCTATATCGGTTTGTTCTTCATCGTTGGAATTACGTCAACGGTGTTTCTATTTCTGAATGGCGAGGAATATTATTTCTCATCCCACGAAGAGAGACCCCACTCAAAAGCAGAAATGCTTTGGAGGCCTGCAGGGATCGACAGTATCCAACACTACAGGGAGCGGCTGGAGAATTACAGTGCCACCCATATCGTTCTGGAGCCTAAAGGATATCTCGGGCATGCTCTTGGTATCGCCGGCACACTAATGATGATCGCCGGAGTGGCAATATACATGATCAGGAAGAGGGTACGCTATTTCTTCCGCTGGGGTATACTTAAACACTGGCTCGAGTTTCACATCTTCCTTTGTGTTGTGGGTCCCGTGTTTGTCCTTTTTCATACGGCTTTCAAATTTGGCGGGCTTGTCTCCGTCTCGTTCTGGTCGATGACGGCAGTGGTATTCTCCGGAGTGATCGGGAGGTTCATCTACACAAAGATACCCCGCTCGATATCCGGTAACGAACTTGACGCGCAGGATATTATAAAGATGCAGCGTGACTATACGCTCCGGTTGAGGGAAAACTACAACCTTCCCCCGGAGGTTACAGAAGAGATAGAATCGGCCGCCAAAATCGGGGGCGCGTTTGCCCCCGGCACCATTTCAGGCCTGGTCTCGATAGTTACTGACCCGTTTATTATCAGGAAGACCCTTTCTTCCCTGAAGAAAAAATTGATATCTCTCGGAGTCAAGGATAAGGAACTTCTTAAAGGGATAATGCGCACCGCGAAAGAAAAACTTTCACTCGACCGTAAAAACCGTGTTTTAAAACAGATGCACAAGTTATTCAGATACTGGCACATTTTTCACTTGCCATTCGCGATAGCCATGTTCGTTATCATGCTTATTCATGTAGGCGTAACGATATGGTTTGGAGCGAGGTGGATATTTTAGGAGAAAAGATGAAATTTAACAAGATGTACGTTTATATACTTGCGTTGGTTTTCGCCGTTGCCGGTGTGGTGGTAATAGCCACATTGACAGGCGGGAAAAAGACAGCGCCTGCTCTGAACGAAAGTTCGCAATTACCCAATGATGAGACCCACAGCGGACTTGGTGGTGGTCAGCAACCCGGATCAGGGAACGTAAAAGAAGATATTAAAAAGAAAATGGCCGACCTTGAAAAGGCCGCGAATGAAAACCCCAACGACACGGCGAAGCTGCTTGAGTATGCCGACTTCATGGGGATGGCACACCAGCCCGATAAATCGATCGACGGTTTCCTGAAGTACCTGAAGATCAATCCAAAAAATGCTGATGTGCTTATAAAGGTAAGCAGCCTTTACTACCAAAAACAGGACTTCACCAACGCCCTCGCTTATTTAAACCGCGCGCTTCAGATCGATCCGAAGAATACCGAATCGATCTATTATCTGGGTATGATTGAAAAATCAGCCGGTGACGGAGCCAAAGCGAAAGCTACCTGGGAGAAGCTGATCAAAGATTATCCCGGCTCACCGGGCGCCAAGATGGCTCAGGAAGAGATTAAAAAGTAATTGGATGAAGCTTTTTTAGAGGAGACGGGCGGATATCTGTTCGCCCTTCTGCTCATTTTAATCACACTTTTCTTCTATTTAAGAAGCAAGCGCAAAACCACCCGTGTAAACCTTGACATGATCGAGGAAGCCAGGAATCTCGGGCTGCACGAGCCGGTTACCCTGCACCCCTACGTTAACGAGAATGTCTGCATCGGAAGTGGTGCCTGCATTGAAGCCTGTCCTGAAAAGAACATCCTCGCGATAGTTAACGGAAGGGCCACCACCGTGAACGTCTCCCGTTGTGTGGGGCATGGAGCATGCTTCCATGCTTGCCCGGTGCAGGCTATTGCACTGTATATCGGAACCGAAAAACGGGGTGTTGAACTCCCTCACGTGAGCCAGCAATTCGAGACAAACGTGCCGATGCTTTTTATCGCGGGTGAACTCGGAGGAATGGGGCTCATCAAAAACGCGGTTGAGCAGGGTAAGCAGGCGGCCGGTTATCTTGCCTCAAAGCTTAAAAAAGATGAAAAAGCAGATTTTGATGTAATTATCGTGGGCGCCGGTCCGGCAGGTATCTCAGCCACACTTCGCTGCGCGGAGCTGGGACTGCGGTATAAAACCGTTGAGCAGGACACTGTAGGCGGTACAGTATACAGTTTCCCCCGGTCAAAGATAGTAATGACCTCTCCGATGGAGCTCCCGATACATGGTAAAGTGAAATTTGTTGAGACCACCAAAGACCAGTTGATCTCCCTATGGTCGGAAGTGATAGCAACCAATAAAATTATAATAAATGAAAATGAAAAGGTGGAGTCCATCTTGAAAGATGGCGAACGTTTCAACGTGATGACGGTCAAAGGAAGTTATACCTCCTCTGCCGTAATTTTGGCAATTGGAAGACGCGGTTCTCCGAGGAAGCTCGGTGTACCCGGTGAAGAGCGTGACAAGGTCTTCTACCGGTTACTTGAACCTGAATTAATAGAGAATAAAAAAATACTCGTAGTGGGTGGAGGCGACTCGGCGATCGAGTCTGCCATCCTGCTCGCCCATGGATCAAACAAGGTATCACTCTCATACCGCTCGGAATCATTTTCCAGGTGCAAGCCGAAGAATCTTGAGAATGTAAACTCTTACAGCGCTGCCGGGAAACTGGAGGTGCTGTTCAGTACAAATGTAGTTGAAATTCGTGAAAACAGCGTGGTTCTGAACCGCGATGGTGATCCCGGCAATACATTTGAGCTGGAGAACGATCTCGTGTATATCTTTGCCGGAGGAGAACTCCCGACCAAGTTCCTTGAGAAATCAGGAATTAAGATCACCAAAAAGTTTGGTGAAGCCATTTTAAGTCACGATTGACAATACAACCACGGAAATTTCTTGTTTCGCGTCATCATCTTAGTGATGTTAACCGTCTATTATGCTTATCCCCAGTTTTCGCCGGGAGATTTAAGCAACGCCCATGCCAATCTTGAAGGAATGAGCAACTGCTCCAAGTGCCACACTTCCGGTGATGAGGTTCAGAACTCAAAATGTCTCAGTTGCCATACCGAAATAACTTCACTTGTCAATTCGGGAAGGGGGCTCCACGCCCGTGAGGCAAAAGGGAAACAGTGTTATGCCTGCCATAGCGAACACCACGGCAGGGGTTACAAACTGATTAATTTTATACAGAAAAACTTCGATCACTCACGTGCCGGTTATGCTTTGCAAGGTAAGCATGACAAGATATCTTGCGCGAGTTGCCATCAGGCGAAGTTCATTAAAGGTCCGGCAGCCAAGCGAGCGGGGCGTACATTCCTCGGGCTCGATCAGAACTGCCTGAGCTGCCATGCTGATTTTCATCAGGGTACACTCGGAAATACCTGTACCAATTGCCACAATCAGAATGATTTTACCCCCGCCTCCGGATTTAACCACACCTCAGCTGCCTTTAATCTGACTGGTTCACATCTCAGGGTTGCATGCGCGAAGTGCCACCTCTCAACCACAAGGAACGGCAAGCAATTTACGGTGTTTAAGGGAGTGCAGTTTGCTTCTTGCCTCAACTGTCACAAAGACGTCCATAACGGGAAATTCGGTAATAAATGCACTGATTGCCATACCACGGATAACTTCAGGAACGTAAAGCTTGATGGATTCGACCATGACAAAACCGGGTTCATTCTCTTGGGACAGCACAAAGCCGTAAGGTGTGCCGACTGTCACGGCAGCGATCTGAACTCCAAACCCGCGCACAGTGAATGTCTCAGCTGTCACAAAGACTACCACAAAGGTGAATTTAAAGTGGCTGACAAACCGAAAGACTGTGAGTCATGTCATACGGTGAATGGGTTTTCACCATCACTCTTCACACTTGACCAGCACCAAAAGGGACGTTTTCCGTTGGTGGGCTCTCATCTTGCTCAGCCTTGTCAGGCATGTCATTACTCAGAGAACGTCTGGAGTTTCAGAAAAACATCGCTCGCCTGCGTAAGCTGCCACAACAATATTCACGGTAATGAGATCTCCGCCCGGTTGATGGGTGACAACAATTGCGAAAACTGCCACAATGTTGAGAAGTGGCAAAATTACAAGTTTGACCATAATAATGCGGAATTCAAGCTTACCGGAAAGCATGCAGGCAGAAAATGTTACGACTGTCACGAGAAGGATGAGAACGCGTCAATTCCTGTCCGGCTTTTCGCGTCAACGAAAACAAACTGCGAAAGTTGTCACATTGAAGTACACAATCAACAGTTCAAGGTGACAGGAAACAGTGACTGTTTACGGTGTCATACGACGGCAAGCTGGAGGGCTGATCTTTTTGATCACAGTACAACAAAATTCCCACTGACCGGCGCGCATTCCCTTTTGGAGTGTGAAAAGTGCCATAAAAAGGCGACAGAAAACGGAAATGAGTTTATAAAATATAAAATTGAAGATTTTAGATGCGCCTCCTGTCATTCCTGATACTCGTTTGCATGCTTGCCACGGCAGGCTGGTCACAATCACCTCATGGTGATCTGAAAGGGGTTGACTGCAGCTCCTGCCACAACCCGGAGAATTGGTCGATCGACACCAAAAAACTGAGTTTTGACCACTCAAAAACAGCATTCCCCCTCGCCGGGCAGCATAAGAATGTTGACTGCAGAAGCTGCCACACCACTCTTAGATTTCCCGGCACTTCCAAAAACTGCGTAAGCTGTCATACGAGCATTCACGCCAACACTATTTCGACCGACTGTCAGACATGTCACACACCGTCAGGCTGGGCGATCAAGGATGTGCTTCCTCTCCATGATCGGAGCCGTTTCCCTCTCTTTGGCGCTCATCAGACAGCCGACTGCGGTCAGTGTCACAAAAAGTATGAAGTGAGACAGTTCGAACCGGTCCGGACAGATTGCTATAATTGCCATTCCAAGGATTATCACGCGACAACGGCACCGAACCACCCGGCAAACAAGTTCTCGACTGACTGTTCAACCTGCCATGATACCAGGGCAATAAACTGGAGAAGCCAGAATATCGATCACAGTTTCTTCCCGCTGACAGGCGGGCACAGTAAACCCGGATGTTTTGGTTGCCACAGTTCCGCCTCATTTGCCGGGCTTTCGCAGGACTGTTATTCATGCCACCGCCCGGATTATGAAGCCACGCGGAATCCTAATCACGTCGCGGGCAATTTTTCGAAGACCTGCAACACTTGTCACAATATTAACGGATGGATACCAGCGTCTTTCGATCACAATCAGACCGCGTTCCCTTTGACGGGAAGACACACTTCAGTTACCTGCGCGAGCTGCCACGCGCAAGGTTATACGGGCACTTCGAAACAGTGCGTGAGTTGTCACCAAACGAATTACAACTCGACAAGTAATCCAAATCATACCGCAGCGCGGTTCCCTGTAACGTGCGAAAACTGTCATACAACCGCTGGGTGGCAGCCCGCGCAGTTTGACCATGATGGGCCATATTTCCCGGTATATTCGGGCAAGCACAAGAACAAGTGGAATTCATGCGCCGATTGCCACACTAACAGCTCGAATTTTCAGGTGTTCTCATGTGTAACCTGTCACGAACACAATCAGGCTGATATGAACCAGGAGCACCAGGGAGTACAGGGATACAGATGGGAGTCGACCGCGTGTTTCTCATGTCATCCAAGCGGTAGCACTGCCGGTGCATTCAACCACAGCACTTCGCAATTCCCGCTGACAGGTTCACACCTTACGGCGCAGTGTTCAGGTTGTCACACTAACGGATACACCACACGTCCTTCGCTCGACTGTTACTCATGTCACCAGAGCGGGTATCAGCAGACGAACAAATTGAACCACGCGCTTGCCCGATTCTCACAGAATTGCACTGATTGCCATAACACTACAGCATGGGCAAACACCACCTTCAATCATGCCATTTATGCCGGTTTCACACTTAAGAACAAGCATGCCGGCAAAACATGTGTGCAGTGCCACGCGACGACCTACTCAGGCACCTCGGCCCTTTGTCAGAGTTGTCACCTCCCTGATTTCCAGGGTACAACAAATCCCAACCACGTTACAGGGAACTTCCCGCAGGTATGTGCCAATTGCCATACCGATGTGGGGTGGTCACCCGCGACGTTTGATCACGCGATCGTGAATTTCCCACTGACCGGTAAGCATGCCACCACCCCGTGTGCTGATTGCCATACAACTGGATGGGCAAACACTCCAAATCAGTGTAAAAGCTGTCATCTCACAGATTATCAGAACGCGCAGAATCCGAATCACCTCGGGGCTCAATTCCCACAGACGTGTCAGGATTGTCACACTTCTGCCGGATGGACTCCGGCTACTTTCAATCACGACGGGCAATACTTCCCGATCTACAGCGGAAAACACAAGAACAAGTGGAACAATGACTGCCGTTCATGCCATGAAGTTTCAAGCAATTACGCGGTGTTCACATGCATAAGTTGCCACGAACACAACCAGGCAACCACAAACCAGCAGCATCAGGGGGTTCAAGGTTATATCTACGCGTCAAGCGAATGCTTTGCTTGCCACCCGAATGGTACTTCTGATGGCGCGTTCAACCACACAACTTCAGCCTTCCCTCTGACCGGGAACCATACAACTCTTGCTTGTAACCAGTGCCACACTTCGGGATACGCGAACACTCCGAACGATTGTTATTCTTGTCATCAGTCCGGTTATAACTTGAAAAACAAGGTTGATCATACCTTGGCAGGTTTCTCACATAACTGCACAGAATGTCACGCCACCACGGGTTGGGCGCAGACAACCTACAATCATGCCACCGCTACCGGATTCCCGCTTCAGAACAGGCATTCAGGTAAGAACTGTGTTCAGTGTCATGAGACGACCTATACCGGCACTTCCGCGGTTTGTCAGTCGTGCCATCTCACAGATTTCCAGGGTACAACCAACCCGAATCATGTGACCGGTAATTATCCACAGGTATGTGCCAATTGCCATACCGATGTGGGGTGGTCACCCGCAACTTTTGACCATAACATTGTGGGCTACCAACTGACAGGGAAGCATACCACCGTGCCTTGCGCGTCGTGTCACGCTACAGGATTCACAGGAACCTCCACGGTTTGTCAGTCATGTCACTTGACTGACTATAACACGGCAACAAATCCGAACCACGCCACGGCTCACTTCCCAAAGATTTGCGAAGACTGCCACACCACTAATGCCTGGAAACCTTCAACGTTCAATCATGACGTGCAGTACTTCCCAATTTATAGTGGAAAACACAAGAACAAGTGGAATAACGACTGTCTGCAATGCCATACCGTAGCCGGGAATTTCGCGACATTTTCGTGTATAGACTGTCATGAGCACAACCAATCGACAATGGCCCAAAAGCATCAAGGAATCGCGAACTATCAGTGGAACTCACAGAGATGCTTCGATTGTCACCCCAGGGGAAGTGGTGAGCCTGCAATGAAAGTCGATCATGGCTCATACCCGTTATCTGGCAAGCACGCGTCGGTGACTTGCGCGGAGTGTCACTCCGGGAAAAATTCACAGCCTCAGTGTCTCACATGTCATCAGGAGGATTTTGCCTCGGGTCACCGGATGCAGAAAGCCGGCACTTCATGTTGGGATTGCCACTCGACATTCAGTTTTAATCTTGACGGTAAGCCACGTCCCAAGCTTGAGAGGGTCGAATAATGAAGAGCTTATTAGCCATTTGGTTGCTGTTGATTCTCTCATCCACGGTGCAAGCCCAAAAAACTGGCGAGGAGCGGGAAGGGAAGGTAACTTTTATCTCCACTCAGAATGTATATGTTGAATTCACTTCAACAGAAGGAATTGTTGCCGGCGACACTCTCTGGTTGAAAACCGGCGGGAAAAAAGTGGCTGCTGTACTCGCGGGGTTTATAAGCTCCAAGTCTGTGGCCGGAAACAGGACCGGTGATGTCAAACTTGAAAAAGGGACGGTTCTGTATGCCTATCCTTCAGTGGTAAAGAAGGAGGAGGTTGTGGTAGTACAGGAAGAGCCCACTCCCGTGATCACCCCGGAGCAAAAGGAAAAAGCCAGTGCGTTCAAACCTGTTGAAAAGAAAAATTACCGTGGACGTTTTTCGGTAAGTTCCTACTCTGATCTTAGCAACCTCGCCGGTGTACCGGGTTATCAGAGGTGGAGGTACGCGCTCTCATTTTCAGCGGAAAAGATCAACGGTTCGGCGCTGTCATTTTCGTCTTACACAACATTCTCTTACCTTACCCGTGACTGGGCGAAGGAGGGGCACGACCTGGGACAAAAACTTAAAATTTATGATCTCAAGCTTGGGTATGAGATAGATTCCGTTTCCTCACTGAGCGCGGGAAGGTTTATCAACCGTAACATCTCAAATATCGGTGCTGTTGACGGCGTGTTATATGAGAGATCATTTGGCAGGAAGTGGAGCGGAGGTGTGTTCGCCGGCAGTCGCCCGAACACCTGGGATTATGGCTACAATTTCAAGCTTTTTCAGACAGGGCTGTTCGTGTCATTCGAAGACTCACTCGGCGCGGGAACCACTGAAAACTCAATTGGCTTCGTGAATCAAACAAATGATTTTAAGACCGACAGGCGATACATCTACCTGCAGCATGTATCGAACCCACTGAAGTCGCTTTCACTATTCGCGTCTTCCGAGGTTGATCTGTACTCAGAGGAAGCGGGTGTGGGGAAGACAAAACCTGATCTTACGAACTTCTTTCTTTCGGCAAGGTACGCTTTCTCACGTGAGTACAATCTAAATGTTTCATACGATATCCGTAAGAACGTGATCTATTATGAAACGTTTAGAACTTTCATTGATTCAGTGCTTTTCAATGAGACTTTGCAGGGTCTTCGTCTTGGCTTTAATACCACTTCAATAAAGAACTTCTCGATCTCCCTCAGGGCAGGATTCCGTAACATGGGCAATGACAAGCGGAGTTCTAATGACTTCGGCGCGAGCATCTTCTGGATGACACTTCCTTACATTGACGGAAGTGCCAATGCCAACGTTTCATTCAACCGGAGCAATTATGTAGAAGGCCTTAACTACGGTATCACTTATTCCCGCAATATCACAGACGAAATTTACAGTTCTGCCGGTTTCCGGAGGATCGACTATAATTTCCCGGCGAATAACATCAAACTTTCGCAGAACATTTTATCGATGGATATCAACTACTCCATCAACAAAATGTTCAATCTCGGCTTTAACTACGAAGGGGTGTTTGAGGATACTTCAACCTACAGCAGGTTTTTTGTGGATTTGACGACACGATTTTAGTTAAAGGCTGAAGGCTGAAGGCTGAAGGCTGAAGGCTGAAGGATGAAGGCTGAAGGATGAAGGATGAAGGATGAAGGATGAAGGCTGAATTATTGGGGCCTTCTGTTTTTTACTTTGAGGATTGAGAATACGAGCAATTTCATTACTTCGTCGAATAACGGGTAGTGGCGGTCAAATTCTTGTTTAATGGTTATCTCGGATGCTTGGAGGAGTTCCAGCCAGTACAGTGTCTCCTCGCACTCTTTTTGGGAAATTGAAAGTTTGTGAATAAAATCCTGATCAGATTCGGCTCTACTCGCTTCTCTGATATTCGCCCCAACTCCAGTACCTGACCGCAATAATTGCCTGCCCAGGTCATACTCATTCCTGCTGAAGAGTATTTTTGAAAATTTTACAATCGCTATTGCTGCCGCAAAACTTTTCTCTTCAAGAATTCTATTTTTCATCCTTCAGTCCTCATCCTTCAGCCCTCATCCTTCAGCCCTCATCCTTCAGCCGTTCTCTCCAGTTCCTGCACAAGAAGTTTAACATACCTGAAATCATCCAAGGCATTCCAGTGCTTCATGAAGACTGAGCGGAGGGCACTGAAGTTTTCATTGTTTGGATTTATTAACCCGGGAATTGCACGGGCAGCTATTTCAGGGCTGGTTACGAACTTCGAAATGATGAATTCAGCGTCAGGGTTTTCCACTGAAAGTTTTTGATAAACGCTTAGCGATCTGCGGTTGATCTCTTCGGCATCCTTACCTTTCGCAAAGAAAGTGGCTATATCAAGATCGGGTTTGTTGAAGTTTTGATAGTGTTCCGACTTTTCAATAAGTTCGCAGAACTTATTGGCGGAGGCCAGGGAAAGATCGAGCAGTTTTCCGAGTCCTGCGGCTACCGGTGGGATCACTTTATATGTGAGATAACATGCAGCCGCCATCGCTCCCGGGCGTGAGCCTTCGAGAGAAAACATCCCGATATTGGGTTTATCGGTTTTGTGGTAAGTATATGGTGCAGTGTTCGAAAGGGGTTCGCGCAATGCTTCATTTTTGTAGATCACTGCTCCGGCGCCGTATTGCATGAAACCTTGTTTATGCGGGTCAATAGTGATCGAATCTGCTTCAGGAAAGAGACTTAACTGATTCCATGAGTGGAGTGAAAGATTCCCTGCCGGGTCGTACTGCAGGAGCTTGTACTCATTATCCAAAACACATGCCCGGAAGAATCCACCATAAGCGGCATCAATATGGAGGTGGAAATTGTATTTTTCCTTCAGATCAAGAATCGCCTCCAGTTCATCGGTTGTTCCCGCGCCTGTGGAGCCAAAGTTGGCGATAACCATAAGCGGCTTCACCGATCTTTTCAGAGCATCTTCAAGGGCATTTGGGTTCATCCGGAAGTTACCGTCAACGGGTATCTCCTCAAACGAGTCGATAGCGAGGATTTTACATATTCTCTTCCATGAATAATGCGAAACTTCGGAAAAGAATACTGTTCCATTTCCGTAGTAATCGCGGGCTGCCCACAGGGCTTCCATATTGGCGAGTGATCCGCCGCTTGCGAGGTGCCCCCAGCCTCCAGGGAAGCCGCACATCTTCAGCAGGGTTTCAACAACATCGAGCTCCATTTTGGTAGTTACAGGTCCACCCTCCCACGCGTGGTTGTTTGGGTTCGACATAATGAACGCGAGGTAGCCAAGAATTGAGGGAATTGCGGGGTCTTTCAGCATCTGCGCCGAATAACGGGGGTGGAAATAAGGGAGATTTTCACCCATAAGATCGAGGAAACCGTCAAGTTCCTTTTCAAGCCATTCATTCTTTGCCGGTTGGGAGAAGAGCGTGTCATCCTGGCTAAAAGAACCGGCCCGCAGATCTGAGTGTCTGTCAACAACCTTTAAAAGAAGTTGCTTAAAGTGTTCAGTGTTCTCACCTTTTGGCCCCTGAAAAAGGGCAAGCAATTCGTTTATTTCCACCTGCATGGTTTAAAAAATCTTGAAAGTGGCACAGATCGGGAAGTGGTCGCTGAATCCGCCGAAGTAGCGTTTTCCGCCGAAGGTCGGAAGTGATGCCCCCTCATATTTTCCGCCACCTTTTTGCTGCATGAATTCGGGACGGAAAACACTGAAAGTTCCACAGATGAAATTTTCTTTAAGAACATTTCCTGAGATGAGCATCTGATCGATCATGTTCCAGTTGCCCTGATATTTGTAGGACCCATCACCGGCAGCCTTTTTCTCAAAACTGAGGTTGTATATCTGGTCAGTGGGGAAGTGTTCCGCGAAATCGCAGATTGCGGGTGCCGCTTTTAGCACTTCAGTGATCGACTTGTCAGAGGGTTCGTCGTTGAAGTCACCCATTATAATGATATTTGTTTTGGGGTCGGTGGCGAAAAGTTTGTCAACCTCGGTACGAAGCCTCATCGCGGCGGCTGATCTGTTGTCCTCTGATTTATCCTGACCGCCTCTTCTTGATGGCCAGTGATTAACGAAGAAGTGGTATGCCGCTCCTTTTGGGCTCAGCATGGTGGCATGGAGTATCGAGCGGGTGGGCCAGTTGTTCGGTAAAGTCACAATCGCAGTATCCGCCTTCTCGAGGTTGAAGAACTGCTTATTGTAGATCATCGCGCAGTCGATGCCTCTGCCATCAGGGGAGTCAAAATGGACAATCCCGTATTGCTTCCCGTTCTTGATTCTTGCAACCAGTTCCTCAACAACCGAACGGTTTTCCACTTCAACCAGTCCGAGGATATCGGGTCCCCTTCCGTTGTTCATTGAGTCGATTACCTGAGCGAGGTGTTTAAGCTTCGTGGTGTATTTTTCAGTATCCCACTTTGAGCTGTCAGAAGGAAGGAACTGCTCATCATCTATCGTGGGGTCGTTGATCGTATCGAACAGGTTCTCCACGTTGTAAGAGGCGATATAAACCGCGCCCCCCTCTCCCTGTGAAAAAAGTGGTGTGAGGTAAAGAACGATAAAAAGCAGGATGAATTTTGTGTTTTTCATTTCTGTCAAAAATTGTTGAAGATCAGTATAAATATTAAGGTTCAAAAATAATCAGGTCTTGGTTAACCACAAAGGCACAAAGGGTTGGGAAAATGTTACAAGAATTTTAAGGATTTAAAATGGAGTGTTAAAATTACTTTGCAGGACGCGGAAACAAGCTGATTTAACAGATTGACTCGAAAGGTTTTATGTTTGTGGTAAATAACGTAATTTTGTTATTAATAATTGCTTAAAAAAACTTAACTTATAAATGAAGTTTAAAATAGTTTTATACAAGTCGGGCAGAGGCGGTTCCGTCTACAGTTTACAGGATATGAACAAAGATATGTGTGAACTTGAGTTGGCACTGAGAGAATATGAGTTCATCTTCGGAGAAAGTAAAGCTCAAAGGTTAGCCCTGCGACTTAAAAGAATGATTGATAAATTCGGTTTCGATGTGTTCGACTTCAAGAATGAAGGGAGTACTGGACGGGAATCAATTTTCGCGTTGAATAATACTGAGAACTACCGCTTTTATTTATACTTTGAAACCCGGCAAAACATTACTCTTGCCGGTGGTGGAGTAAAACTGACCAGAACATATCAGGACGATCACAAGCTGTATGGAAAGGTGAAAATGTTAAAAAGTATCTCAAGGTTTGTTAGTGATATGGAGATCAATATTGAGACAATTTGCAAAAAAGAAATTGTACTGGACTTTGACAGCAATGGCGACATTATTAATTTAGAAGAGATTAACCGGGATTTAACATAATGAAGACCGAAAAGAATTTTATTGACGAAAAAACTGCTACCATTCCCCACGAGACAGAAATGATGATGGATATGTCTATCATGATAGGGAGAAAAATATCAGAGTTTCTGGTTGACAACAAGATGACAAAACGGGAGTTCGCCAGATCGCTTGGGAAAAGTGAAACTCAGGTCTCCGGATGGTTTGGCGGTGGACATAATTTCACTCTTAAAACCCTCGCAGAAATATCGACCGTTTTCGGGATAGATTTCTCAGAAGTTTTCCGGATTAGATCAGATCACAATTTCCGGAAAGTTTCTGCTCAACCAACAAAGTCACCCAAAACATCCGGAATTTACTCAACTCCCAAGTTGTAGTACACTATTCGAGTTTTCCGAGGGAACAAACGGGTGCTCCACAAATAATCAATTCCGGCTGAAACTATATGACTGCATCCCTTCTCATCACCACCCCGAAAGGCTTGTACTGTCCGGCGGGGGATTTTTATGTCGATCCCCACGGGTATGTTGACAGAGCGGTGATATCGCACGGGCACAGCGACCATGCCCGAAGGGTGGCGAAGAAATTCCTATCGCACCGGGATTCGGAGGCCATTCTCCGCGCGCGGTTGGGAGGTGACATTTCAATTCAGATTGCGGAATATGGTGAAAGGGTTACGATCAACGGTGTGAGTGTAACTCTTTTTCCGGCTGGGCACTTGCTGGGCTCATCACAGATCAGGATAGAATATGGTGGAAGAGTAACCGTGTTCACTGGCGATTTTGGTACAACTCCCAATCCGACCTGCGAGCCATTTGAACCGGTTAAATGCGACACTTTCATCACCGAGTCAACGTTTGGATTGCCGATTTACGACTGGGATGATCCCTCCACGGTTCATGCCGCAATAAACGCCTGGTGGAGGCGTAACCGCGACCGCGGTATTGCCTCTCTTCTCCACGCCTATTCACTTGGAAAAGCACAGAGAATTATCGCCGGGCTTGATGTTTCCATTGGTCCAGTGTGCGTCCACGGGTCGGTTGATCAAATGAACAAGTGCTATAACGCAGCGGGAGTAAAACTGCCGGAGACCCGGTATCTCGAAAAAGGTACTGAAAAACTTGATAAAGCGGGGGCCATGGTAATCGCGCCGCAGTCAGCGACGGCTGAAACTTGGTTGAACAGGCTTGGTGAGTTCACAACGGGCTTTGCTTCAGGCTGGATGATGGTACGAGGTCGGCGGCGGATGGGGAACATTGGATCGGGATTTGTACTTTCAGATCACGCCGACTGGAAGGGTCTCCTCAAGGCAGTTGAAGACACCGGAGCAGAAAAGGTACTCGCGACACATGGGTTTTCAGAGCAGTTTACCCGTTATCTCCGGGGGAAAGGGTATGATGCTGAACCGCTCGAAACTGCATTCCTTGGTGATGGCGGGCTCAACTCTCAGGAGGTGGAATGAAGAAGTTCGCTGAACTGTTCCGCACTCTTGAAGAATCTACAGAAACGAACGAAAAACTTGAACTTCTTGCCGGTTACTTGAAAACCGCTCCCCAAGAAGATGCTGTTCTTGTCATCGCTTTTCTAACCGGCAACCGGCCAAAACGTTCTATAAAAACAACCGGCCTTCGTCAATGGGCGGTAGAGGCAGCCGGAATTGATGACTGGCTTTTTGACGAGTGCCATGAGAATGTGGGTGACCTTTCTGAGACAATCTCGCTATTGGTAAAAGGAAGCGGCACTTCCGAAGAATACACCCTCAGTCACTGGGTAAAAAATGTTATCATTCCCCTTAAGGATATGGAGCCCGGGGATCAAAAAAGTCTCATTACCAACGCGTGGCATTCTCTCGACCGGGAAGGGAGGTTCGTTTTTACAAAACTAATATCCGGTGGATTCAGGATGGGCGTCTCACAAAAAAGTGTGGCTGATGCCCTTTCACTCGCGACCGGGATCGATGCCAATATTATCTCGCACCGCTTGATGGGGAAGTGGGAGCCAACTTTAAATTTCTACCGTGGTCTTATCTCTCCCGACACTTCAAACACCGAAAAAAGCAAGCCTTACCCCTTTGCTCTCGCGCACCCGCTCGAGCAGCGATTTGAAGAGATCGCCACACCGGATGAGTGGCAGGCGGAATGGAAATATGACGGCTACAGGGCGCAGCTGATAAAGCGGGAGGGGGAGGTTTTCCTCTGGTCCCGCATCGAGGAGATAATCAATGATCAATTCCCTGAAGTGGTTACTGCCGCGGCTTCACTTCCTGATGGGACGGTGCTTGACGGTGAATTGCTGGTTTACACAGGTGGGGTGCCACAACCTTTTGCGAGCATGCAGAAGCGGGTCGGACGGAAGCCGGTCTCCGCGAAAATGATTCGGGAACTGCCCGTTAGTTTCATCGTTTTTGATCTGCTTGAATCAGGGGGTACTGATCTGAGAGTTGAACCCCTACGAGCGAGAAGAAACAAACTTGCACATCTACTCTCCGAAGCAGGAGGAGATAGATTAATTCTCAGCCCGCTGATTCCTTTTACCGGTGTGGATGAGCTTGCCGCGGCGAGGGAATCAGCACGGAGCCACGCGGTTGAGGGGCTGATGCTGAAAAGGCTTGATTCAGCCTATTCCACAGGCAGGAAACCGGGTGACTGGTGGGAGTGGAAGGTTGATCCATTGACTGTAGATGCCGTGTTGCTCTATGCCCAGGCCGGTCAAAGCCGAAGTGCCGGGCTCTTCACTGATTACACTTTCGCCATGTGGCACGAGGGGCGGCTGGTTCCATTTGCAAAGGCATGTTCCGGTCTGACTCATGCTGAAATAGTGGAAGTTGACAGGTTTGTGAAGCAGAACACCATAGAGAAATTCGGGCCGGTAAGATCAGTCACTCCAAAACTTGTATTTGAACTTGCCTTCGAAGGTGTAATACCTTCATCACGCCACAAGAGTGGAATTGCAGTACTATCCCCCCGGATCGTCCGCTGGAGGCAAGACCTTTCTATAAAAGACGCTGATTCATTGGAAAAATTAAAAAAAATCGCGAACGCGGGAACTCTGCAATAACATTATATGTTGTAACATATATTAAGAAAAACAATCAATCAACAACCCACTAAATTGGAGACTCTGAAATGAAAAGATCATTTCTTGCCTTGGCGCTCGCGCTTGTATTTGCCGGTTCATCGTTTGCTCAGACCAACTGGATATTTGACAGATCACACACCCACGTTGGATTTTCAGTCGGATATATGATGGTCTCTGAAGTTGAAGGATCATTTGGAAGTGTTTACGGAAATGTTACATCCAAAGGTAATGATTTCAATGGTGCTAACGTGGATATTCAGATAGATGCCACAACAATTTACACTGCTGACGATGGTCGTGACAAACACCTTAAAAGTGCTGACTTTTTTGAAGTAGCCAAATACCCCAATCTTCTTTTCAAGAGCACAAGCCTCGAAGTCAACGGAAAATCAGTAACCCTCAAAGGTAACCTGACCATAAAAGACAAAACCAAACTTGTAGTATTAAAAGGTAATTTCGGCGGTGTTCAGAATGACCCCTGGGGTAACACAAAAGCCGGATTCACACTTACAGGCAAGATTAACAGAAAAGACTTCAATGTTAACTGGAACAAAAGCCTCGATAACGGCGGCGTTGTAGTTGGTGATGACGTGGATCTGATCATTAAAGCAGTATTAATAAAGAAATAAATGCGTTTAGAAGAAGAGATTAAGCAGAAAAAGTTCAAGAGTGAACATCATAAAGTGGTTGTGAACCTGATATATACCACCAATTGGTTGATGTCGATTCACGGGCCTCTGATGAAAGAGTACGGGCTGACAGTTCAGCAGTACAATATCCTCAGGATCCTCCGTGGACAGTATCCCAACCCCTGCACGGTAAACCTGCTTAAAGAGCGGATGCTCGATAAGATGTCGGATGCCTCCCGTCTGGTTGACAGACTGCTCGAAAAGGGACTCCTCGAAAGAAGAACCTGCAATAATGACCGCAGAAGAGTTGATATTACCATCACTTCCGCCGGACTTGAACTCCTGAAAAAAGTGGATGCCGGAGAGGAAAAACTCTACTGCTTCATGTCAAACATCACTGAGGACGAAGCCATCACTTTGAATGATCTGCTTGATAAACTCAGAGGAAATGTGAATCTGGAAGTATGAAGTATGAAGTATGAGACTTCACCTCGCCGCGGCGAGTCACATTTCACAGTTCACCCTTCAAAAAAGGTTGCCTTCACGGGCAGCCTTTTTTTTGTATTGTCGGCTGAAATGGGTCATTTGTCGAAAAAAAACGGATATGTGCCGAAAACCGCGTGATTGACGGTGATATGTTGTTAATTTACTTTCGTCTTTTGTACTATTTCTTAAACAGTGTAACCTCGATCCAATTGGAGAGCGCAACATGAAAAATTTATTCACTCTTTTGCTAACGGTTCTGTTGATCACCGGGGCTGAAGCTCAGACGATCAACTACAAGACACTTGGTACCTGGAACAGTGAAGGTGTGCCAAACTACCTTGAGCCGGTAAGTGATGTTGTCGGACAGGATCTGATAACCCGTATCAACTCGACACTTCCCGAATCAAGAAATCTCCCGATAGCACGTCCTGACCTCGTAACCGACTCCGTTCAGACGAACCTGTACATAATTCAGGAATCTGATGTATGGGTTACCTTCGTTTCAGAAGGGGCGGGATACAAAAACGCTCTCGGATTTTATACATACAATGTTAACAATCCACCACAGACCGTTAATGACATAGCAGCCACAATGACTCTGATATTCCCCAACGCTTCGGCAGTTAATTCGGGCGGAGGCATGAAGGCGGGCATGAAAGTGAAGATCGGGAGATTCCAGCCCGGCACCGTAATCGGCTGGTTTGTTGTAGCTGATGGCTTCAGGGCACCAAATGTTACCGGTGGCAACTGGCTTGTTTTCTCAAACAGAAAATTAAACGGAGCTCCAACCCCCGCTCAGGCGCAACATAATGTTCAGTTAAACGACCTTGGTTCCGGTCGCGTTGTCCTTACATTTGAAGATATTCTCAGGTGGAGAGGTGGTGATCAGGACTTTAACGATGTGGTATTTTATGCCACTTCGAATCCTATTACCGGTATAAGTTACACAAATATTCCTGTTATCAACAATCCTGAAAACATTCAGGTGGCAAATGTTGGATTAACAAAAACTGTTGATAAC
>JAEYUD010000035.1 GCA_023433685.1 Bacteroidota bacterium | reverse complement strand
GCCTCCAACAGGGCATCCGACGCGCCATATATTATAAAACATAAATTTGGCACTGATACCGTAAGGATCAACCAGTCGATAAACGGAAGCCAGTGGAACCGGATCGGCAGATTCACTTTCTCGGGTGACCTATCAGAAGGTGTGACCCTCTCAAACAAGGTTGACACCGCGGGAAAGGTTGTAAATGCCGATGCATTGAGGATAATTTCGTTCGACAGCGTTTTTGTTTCGGTTGAATCCCCTGAAGTGCCAATACCGGTTCAGTTCACACTTAACCAAAACTACCCGAACCCTTTCAATCCTTCAACGATCATATCGTTCACACTGCCGAAAGAGTCGGATATAACTCTCGTGGTGTATGATATTATGGGTCGCGAAGTGAAGGTGATCGAAAGAGGTTACAGAAGTGCCGGCAGCCACCAGATCGAGTTCAATGGCGAAAATCTTACTTCAGGAGTTTATTTCTACCGTCTTACCGCGGGAAAATATTCTGAAACACGGAAAATGGTCTTAATGAAGTAATAGAAACGGATAGAGTTATTATGGTATAAAAACCACAAAGCACACAGAGGGTGGGGGTTGTAAAAAGGGTTTAATCAACCACAGAGCGCAGTGGTTGTAAAAAGGGTTTAATCAACCACAGAGCGCACAGAGACCACAGAGGAGTAATTTTGAGACTGCTTTCTCACGATCGCAAAATCTTGTTTTACATCTCTGTGTGCTCTGTGATCCGCCGCAGGCGGACTGTGGTGAATAAAAAAACTTCCGATCCCCTTCAGCCTTCATCCCTCATCCCTCATCCTTCAGCCCTCTGCCCTCATCCTTCATCCCTCATCCCTCATCCTTCAGCCCTCAGTCTTCAGCCACACCTAATACTTCTTCAGAACAAACCTTATTCTCTCCGCTTTGCCATCAATACCGCCTCTGACGGGGATGTTAAATATCTCACAAAGGAGGGGATAGATATCAATGTTCCATAAAGTGCCGGTTCTGAAGTTCTTTTTGAATGAGGGACCCATCGCCACAAAGTAGCCATGCATGTTAATTTCATCCTTGGCGTAGCCGTGATTACCGTGGGCATCCCACTTTTCGAATCCCTTCCTTCCTGAAGACGCGCCTGCCTCCCAACCCAGATCAGTTACCACAATAATCTCCGGAAGAAACGGATTGCTTGAAAAATGGTAGAAATCGGGCACTTCACTTTTTCTATAAACACGATAGTGATCCTCTCCCGCTTTTAATTTCTGATAAACAGCATCTTCACTCCCTTTTGAGGGACGAACCAGAACGTAAGTGCCTGAACCCCAGATATCATATTTCTCACCTTTAAGGATGGGATCGATCTCTATGTATTTCGACTTATCCATCTGTGTCATTCCATGGTCGCTGACGAAGATAAGATTTGTGGAGTCGAGCATGTTTATTCTTTTCAGTTCACTGATCAGATATCCGGCGATACCGTCAAGCTGCGAGATGGCGAAGTTTGTGCTGTCGGAATCGGGACCGTAGTTGTGCCCGTATGTGTCAGTACCGTCAAAATAAACTGTCAGAAAACGCGGGCGTTGATCGTACGGGAGCGAAAGCCAGTTGATCACTCCATCCACACGTTTTGCGTACGGGAGGATATTGTCATATTTCATGTAATATTTCGGTCTGCGATACTCCAGCTCCACTTCCGAGCCGGGCCAGAAGAAACTTGCGGCAGTGATACCGTTCCGCTGAGCGGTCTCCCAGAATGCCTCACCCTTGTACCACCGGGCGTTGCGCACCTGAACCGAATCACTGATCTTGTACGTGTCACCGGTATAGGGGTCATACATGGTGTTGTTGATTATACCATGATTCTCGGGGTACATGCCGGTAATTATTGAAATATGATTCGGAAACGTTTTTGATGGATATACCGGACGAAGTGAAGCGGCTTTAACGCCATTGTTGGCAACACTCCAAAGGTTGGGTGTGATACCGCGGTCCATATAATCATACCTGAAACCGTCGAACGAAATGAGTATCGTGTATGGCTGTTGCGCGATTGAAAAGGCGTGGAAACAAACGATTAAAAAGAGGGTGTAAATAGATGATCGCATACGAAAAAATCCCGGATTTTATTAGTAAATATACGGGAAAGAGTTACATATAATCGACCGGAACCACGTCACCTCTCCGCCGTGAATCGCTAAAAATACTCCACGAACCTTCCGAAACGGAATGTGTAAATGCTTTTGTTGTCTACCACTTCAACTTCCCTTTTGCCGGCGTGAGCAAAAACACGGTGACCCGTTTCTTTCAGTTTTCGTACAGCGTAGTATGTATATCTGAACTCTCCCATGATAAGAAATTCGGCGTCCGCCATTGCTTTTCCAGGCGGTAAAAGTTTACTCTCCACTTCCGCGAGGAACGCGTCGAAACAGGCTGCCACTTCTGCCTCGTTCCATTCAGGCTCTGTTTGGGGGAACGGGATGTCAATTATCTCGCTCCATTCAGTCAGCGCGGCATTTTTCTGATCGTCGCTCCACTTCGCTGAGGGGTGGTTGGTGTAATTTATCAGTATCTTTTTCAATTATTCATTCTTTTTATTGTTTAAGGCATCTGAAGATATAGAGTGACTGAATATCAGAATTTCCGGACAGACCCTTTCAAATAAGTTCCGTAAATTTACATATTGAAAAATAAAAATAATGGAGTTTCAGTATTGTCTTCCAAAAAGATAAAAATAGCCATAATCGACCTCTACAACGGTGAAGAAAATCAGGGGATGAGGTGTATTCAGGATCACCTTTACGAAGTTGACACCCTGTTCGAGGATGTACCGATGGAGTACAGGATATTTGATTCACGCCTTAAAGGTGACGTGCCCGGGCTTGATCACGATATCTATATCTCATCGGGAGGTCCCGGTTCCCCTTTTGAAGATTCAGGCAGGCAGTGGGAGACAGACTACTTCAAACTACTCGAGAGCATCTACGATCACAACCAGAACTCTGCCGATAAAAAACATATCTTTTTCATCTGTCACTCTTTCCAGATGATGGCACGCTTCTTTGAACTTGGGGATGTGGTGCAGCGTGAGAAAAAATCGTTCGGTATTATCCCATTCGGACGTACCGAAGAGGGTAAAAATGATACTGTCTTCTCTCACCTTACCGATCCATTTTACGGTGCCGACTTCCGTGGCTGGCAGGTGATCCACCCAAACAGGGCAAAACTTGACGAACTTGGCGCGAAGGTGCTCGCGATGGAGATAGAACCCGCGGCGATCCACGTTGAACCCGCCATGATGGCGATTAGAATATCGGATGAAATAATCGGAACCCAGTTCCACCCCGAAGCGGACCCCCCAAGCATGTACTACCACTTCAGGCAACCTGAAAGAAAGGTACAGGTGGTTGAGCAGTATGGTGAGAAAGCCTACTACGATATGATCCATCAGCTCGAAAACCCGGTGAACATCAACCTCACAAAGCGGACTGTGCTCCCCGGTTTCCTCCATAATGCCATCGAAAGCCTTAGGAAAGACGCTCATCCCGTGATTTAGGCACTTCATCCCGAAATTGTATACCCGTGAAACAGAATTTCTGTAATTTTGTTTTACGGGTATTTTTTTTACATAAAAGGAACTGCCATGCGCAAAACCTGTCTACCTCTCATCATCCTTGCCTTCTCAGGCATGATCTTCCCGCAAGAAAAACACTCCCCCGATGCACTGATGCTCCGCTTCCCCGACATCTCGCAGAACAAGATAGTTTTTCAATACGCGGGCGACCTTTACACTGTCCCTAAAACAGGCGGCACTGCCACAGGTCTCACCACCACCCCCGGAAGCGAGAACTTCGCTAAATTCTCGCCGAAAGGTGATAAAATTGTTTTTTCAGGCAACTACGATGGCAACGTTGATCTTTACGTGATCCCCTCTGAAGGAGGAGTGCCGGTGAGACTTACACACAGCCCCGCGCCTGACCTTGTTGACGACTGGTACCCCGATGGTTCAGCCATTCTTTACCGCTCACAGCAAAACTCCCCTTCATACCGTTACAACAAACTTTGGAAACAACCGGTAAGCGGCGGTATGCCGGAAATGCTGCCCCTCGCCTACGGTGAGTTCGCGTCCGTGAGCCCCGACGGCAACAAGATCGCGTTCCAGACACTCGCTGTCGAGGGAAGAACCTGGAAGCGCTACCGCGGCGGCATGGCGAGTGACATCTGGATATACGATCTGAAAAACAACACTTCTGAAAAGATAACGGATTTCGATGGCTCCGATGGTATCCCGATGTGGATCGGCGATCAGATTTTCTTCCTCTCCGATCGTGACAACAACAAAAAGCTCAATATCTGGAGCTACAACACCAAGACCAAAGAGGTTAAGCAACACACCTTCTTCGATGAATATGATGTGAAGTGGCCCTCTGCCGGAATTGACGAGATAGTCTTCGAGAATGGCGGAAAACTCCATGTGCTTAATGTAGTTACCGGCAAGATCAATTCTGTGGATGTCTACATTCCGACCGATCTTCCGCAGGTTCGCCCCGCGATTAAAAACCTCTCGAAAATGATTAATAATTTCGATATTTCACACGATGGAAAACGCGCCGTTTTTGAAGCCAGGGGTGAAATACTCACTGTACCTGCAAAAGATGGTGTTACCCGCAACCTCACCAACACTTCGGGAGTCGCGGAACGTGAAGGCACCTGGTCACCTGACGGGAAGTATATCGCTTATTTCTCCGATAAAACCGGCGAGTACGAGCTTTACATCAAACCGGCTGACGGAAAAGGTGATGAGAAAAAACTCACCAAAATGGGTGCCGGGTACAAGCAGAACATTAACTGGTCACCCGACAGTAAGCAGATCGTTTTCAACGACAATTTCGGCAACATCTATACCTGCTCGGTCACGGATGAAAAACTGACAAAGATCGATAAAGATGATTACGACTACTTCTTCAGCTTCGCGTGGAGCCCCGACAGCAAGTGGCTTGCTTATCACATCAGAACAAGCTACGCCCACTCTGTGATCAAGCTTTATAACCTTGAGACAGGGAAGGCTTCTGTTATTACCAACGACTTTTACAGCGCCAACAACCCCGTTTTCGATCCCAAAGGCGAGTATCTCTACTACTACAGCCTTAAAAATTTCGAGCCCACTTACTCCGATCAGGATCCCACCTGGGTCTATAACAACTCAGTAAACCTCTACGCGGTTACACTTCGTAATGATGTGAAAGACATCTTTGCACCAAAAAACGATGAAGTGGAAGTGAAGGCTGAGGCCAAGGAAGAGAAGAAGAACGATAAAAAAGACACCTCGAAAACAGAGGCTAAAAAAGATGACAAATCTGTCAAGATCGACCTTGAAGGAATTGAATCAAGAACAATGCTGATCAAAAAGCTCGGCTCCGCGGGCGCGCTTGCAGCTGCAGAAGGAAAGATATTCTACCTCCAGTTCCAGGGTGATGGCGGCTGGAGAAAAGGAGGCACCATCTATTCCTTCGATCTCGATAAAAGGGAACACAAGGAAGTGGTTTCCGGTGTTACCCAGTTCAGGCTCTCTTTTGACGGTAAAAAAATGATGGTTGCCACCCCGGAAGGGTTATTCTCAATAATTGATCCATCACCCGGCGCGAAACTCGCCGATGGCAAGCTCGATCTTTCCAACATGACCGCGACCATCAACCCGAAGGAAGAATGGGTTCAGCTTTACAATGAAGCATGGAGGATCGAACGCGACTTCTTCTATGACCCCGATATGCACGGGGTTGACTGGGAGAAAATGAAGAAAAGATATGCTGCCCTCCTCCCCTATGTGGCATATCGAAGCGATCTAAATTATGTGATCGGTGAACTTATCTCCGAGCTTAATGTATCACATGCTTATGTTGGCGGTGGCGATCTTGAAAGCGCCCCTTACATGCCGGTTGGAATGCTCGGATGCGACTTCCAGCTCGATAAAGCGTCAGGCTTCTACAAGTTCGCGAAGATATACGAAACCGCCCCGTGGGACGCTTCCGAAGTGAGATCACCCTTGAGGGCCCCAGGGCTTAACGTAAAAGAGGGCGAATATCTGATCGCCGTTAATGGTGTGGAGGTTGACCCCAAGTATGACCCATGGAAACCATTCCAGCGCCTCGCTGATAAAACCGTTATACTGACGATAAACAGCAAACCATCAAAAGATGGAGCGCGAGATATCCTTGTAAAACCCCTTGAAAACGAACAGGAACTTAGATACTACGCCTGGATTGAAAGCAACAGAAAGTATGTTGAAGAAAAAACGGGTGGAAAAGTTGGTTACGTCTATGTGCCCAGCACAGGTATTGACGGTCAGACCGACCTCTACCGCCAGTTCATGGGACAGCTGAACAAAGAAGCCCTTATCATTGATGAACGCTTTAATAGCGGCGGACAAATACCCGACAGATTCATCGAGCTTCTTAACAGAAAACTCTATAACTATTGGGCACGCAACAGTTTCGCTGACTGGGAATCCCCTTTTGTCGGCCACTTCGGGCCCAAGGTCATGCTTGTTAACGGATGGTCAGGTTCCGGCGGCGATGCCTTCCCTGCCTACTTCAGAGCAGCAGGACTTGGCAAGATAGTCGGTAAAAGAACCTGGGGTGGACTTGTCGGCATAAGCGGAACACCACCGCTTATTGATGGCGGTTCGGTTACCGCGCCTTCGTTCGGTTACCGCGAAGTTACCGGTGAACTCGGCATTGAAGGCTACGGTGTTGATCCCGATTTCGATATCGAGAACTACCCTCATGAACTCGCCAAGGGTAACGACCAGCAGCTCAACAAAGCCATCGACCTTATGCTCGATGCCCTGAAAACCAATCCACCGAAGAAACCGGGCAAGGTTAAATACCCCGACCGCTCCAAATAACAAACCACTTTAAAACAAAAAAGGCTGCCGAAAGGCAGCTTTTTTTTTTAATGGTTAGAGGTCAGTGGTTAGTGGTTAATCCCTCTGCCAAATACTTCACAGTTCACAGTTCACAGTTCACACTTCATTTAAAGTCCACCCTCTCATAAGTTCCGTCCAACCGGGGAATGATCTGATAGTCAATGAAGAGGGAAACGGCGAGACCGATGGCGAAGAAGAAGAAATCGATAGGGTCTGCTTCCGAACCAAAGATATTCACGTCGAAGAATTGAGCGATCTCAACAGCGGATGCCAGCATGAAGATGATCGCGGCCTTTGCAATCTTGTTTCCGCTGATCCTTCTATGGGCAACACTAAGGAAATAAGCAGCAATCACAACAGAAGTTTCCATTGCGTAATTGTTCATAAATCCGGCAAATGGGCCGCCATAACCGTCAAGAAGCAGGTAGTATGTCACTCCGGCAGCAGTAACAGAAAGAAGAGCGAAAAATATCCTGACCAAACTTTTTTCCTTGGCTCTGTGATAGAGAGATTGTTTAACTGACTTTAAAACACTTTTGAATTGCTGATAGCAATATAAAGAAAGAACCGGAAGTTATACAAAACTTTTCTGTTTTCGCGTGATTTTTCCATCTCAGAAGCGGTTTGTCATCTTGAATTCCACACCTCTGAACTCAGGTTCATACCTGCAAACCCCACCGATGCAGATTATCCCCGCTTCGCGTGAGCCTGCCAGCAGACTGAGATCTGTGTGCTCACCAATCTTCATTGTGCCGATAAGGTAATTCCAGAAAAGTCTTACCCTCTCACCGGGAAAGGGTTCCCGCGTTTTCATTTCCGATACCCAGGCAACTGAATATTTGGGTGATCTGAGGTATTCAACCGTCAGAACATCAGCGAAATAGTCCTCGAGCGTTGTTCTGTTATTGGTCTGCTGGTGTTCAATTATCAGACGGATCGTGTTCCTGCTATCGAGCGAATATTTAAGATCGAGAACGCCGGTGTAATTCTTCGTATTTTCGTCAAGCTCTTCATTGTAACCGAGCGCGACTATCATTTTTAGTTTGTCTGACAATGCAGCGGAGTATTGTGCCGATGCTTCCCTGTACTTCACCCTCGGTTCGAGATTCTGGTTGTATAGCCTCTGAATAAAGGAAGTGTTGCCGAGTGTTTTGGTTTCAGAGTATTGAAGCAAAAGAGATGAGTAATCCGAAATATTCGCGTTCGCTTCAATCTGGAACCCCTGCTCGTTGTCAGGATCAAGGGTTGAGGGATGCCTGTTGAAAAGGAGGTAAGTGTAATCGCGCCTTGTGGCGGGTGGCTGGTTATAACTCACCGTCTGGTCAAACGACCTGAAGCCGAAATTGTCGTAATATTTATACTCGCCAACTATTGAGAAAATATCGTAGTAGTAAGAGAGAGAGCCATAAAAACCCTTGCCGACGAAGTTTTCTGTTCCGTTGAACGCCCCGCTTTGGAGGTCAGAGTTCTTTTTCAGACCGTACTCGAGGTATCCATCGAGCGAACCTATCGAGGTCTGAAACCTGAGTGAACCGATATCGGTATTCGAGACACCGGGGATATCCGGCTTGTTTGAAGCAAACGTCACCCCCCCCTTCAACCATTTTAAACCGCGGTACTCAAGATCGGCGAGATAAAGGATATCTTTTCTGTCATTGTTTGAATTGGCGGCTGATCCGGCAAGCGCGGTTAGCTTAAAGTCAGAATAACCCGCGCGAACGAGAACACCCTGAAGGTTGTTGTCGAGCCGCAGATTTCTGTCTTCATAGCTCCTGAGCACCATTCCCCTCCCCACGAGAGCGTAAAAGTTACCGGCGGTCAGCTCAAAACTGCTCTTCCTGTTGCCGAAGTTAACGCTGAAATATTTGAATGCTATATCAGAGTAGTTCTCCTTTCCCCTGCTTATCGCGGGAGAAGGATCATTCGGTTTGAAGGTCTCGTAACGCAGACCTGCTGTAAAATTATCGTACCTGTAATCGATGTTCAACCAGTCTTCAAAAATCGATATCTTCTTTTCAAAATCGTAGGAGGCTTTTGTCTGATTCAGTATGCTGAGTCCCGCCGGCAGTTTTGGAGCCGGCAGATCCTGCGCGAAAAGCGGTAGCGTGGGGATGAGAAAAAAGAAGAGGGCTTTTCTCATCATTTCAGGTCCATCAACGCGGTTATTTTATCCATGAGTTGCAGTTCATCGCCCAATTTATACCCTGAGTGGGTGTAAACTATCTCTCCCGCGGAGTTAAGAAGCACCGTGAAAGGAACATCTTTTGCATAAAACGCCCTGGCGACATCACCGTTCGGATCCAGCAGAACAGGTATCTGCATACCCCTCGTCTTAACGAAAGGTTCTACCTTGGCAGCGGTTTTTTCACCGTCAACGGATATTGCAAAAATCTTAAGCCCTTTATCCTTTAGTCCGGCATAAATCTTCTCAAGGTGTGGCAATTCTTCGATGCAAGGCTTGCACCAGGTTGCCCAGAAGCTCAGAACCACGGGCCCCGACCCGGTGTTCTCGCTGAGTGTGACGGGATCACCATCAATGTTTTCAAGACTGAAATCAGGGGCTTTCTTCCCCTCCTGCGCGAAAACTGAAAGCGCTAACAATAACAGAAAAACGGATAAATATCTCTTCATTACTTTTGCAGGATCATCTTTTTTGTGGCTGAAAACTGACCTGAAACAAGTCTGTACATGTAAACACCGGAGGGAAGTGAAGAAGCATCGATCCGGATGCTGTGCCTGCCTGCTTCAAAATAGCTGTTCGCGGCTTCAATAACCTTTTTACCCGTCACATCGTACAGCGAGAGTGAAACTTCACCAGAACCCGGAAGGTTGAACTCAACCAAGGTGGAGGGATTAAACGGGTTCGGGAAATTCTGTCCGAGTGAGAATTCACCCGGTAATGTCTCATTTTCAACTGATACCGGGGATGTCCTTCCGGTAAGCGTGTGGGCGTACGACTCAGAGGGGTTTGCCAGGTTGTGCGCTTCAACCACCACAGTGGCGGAACCTTCCTGGGTCATGGTGAAAATGTGAACCGAAAATTCGCGTGACTCTCCTGGCTGAAGTGGTGAACTGCCAAAATCAAATGTGGTGGCAACACTGTCAACAAACGGGGCAAAACAGCCCTGATCAAAACAAAGCGAAGAGCTCCAGTCAGGATGAGGCAACACATCCACCGGCCTGACGATGTAAACGGTTTGTGGTGAGTTCGAGATGTTTTTAAGTTCGAACTCAAAGATAAGCTCACTCCCAAGTGTGTCAGTAACTGTGGTGTGATTGGGAACGAATTGAAATGTTTGCGGTCTCAGCACGGTGGTTCCCGCGATGAGAATGAGGGAAAGAAGTAGAGTTTTTTTCATAGCTTGTATTAATTTACTGAAAATGCTGCCTGATAAATTTCTTTTGTGGTTTTGTGCTGTAAAAACGCGACAACCTTTATCTTCGCGAGATCCCAGCCACTGCCCACTGCCATCGCGAAATCAAAAGCAAGTTGCTGCCCTGATTGTTTAATAACGGGAATAATACCACCCGTGCCGGTAAAAAAGCCCCTGACCACATCGTGGAATATGGTTTCACCGTTTGCTCCCGGGGGATTTGTAAAGGTTGTCTCACTTTGAAGAGCGTACACATGAAGTACGATATCATTTGTATCAACCTGTGGCATTGAAAGTACGCTTATGTTCACTTTCGAGTAGATCACACCCATCGAAACCGAATCACTGACATTCATCCTGAAAAGGGCGGGTTTTACCAACTGCTGATTAACGTATTGTTTGATCTGGTTCGAGTCGCTCGAAACAGGCTTCAATTGTCCGTCAATGTACGATGTGGGTGTTGAAAGGATGTTGTAAAGCTGCCCGCGGGCGTTCAATTGAGACTTGTTCGCCTGATAGAACGGATCATTGGGACTTGGGAAGTTCAGATGGTATTTGATCACAAGGAGTTGTGAGTCGTTGTATGTGCCCGTCTTTAGCGATTCGATCACCCGGTTCGAGGTAACGCATGGCACGCAGGAAACATTAGCGAAGTCTTCAAGAACCACAAGTTTCCGCTCCGTAACCGGGGCAAGATTAAAAGCCTCTTCAGTTATCGCGTGACCGGGAACAGTTACGCTTCTGGTTTCCGAAATGTAGCCGTCTTTCTCGACACGCAGTGAGCGGATACCCGCTAAAACCGTGACCGTGTCGGGAATCGCTTTGCCGGTGTTCGCACCGTCAACTATTATCATAGCACCCCGGGGTGAGCCATTAACAGCCACCCCGCCATGGATGTTTTCTTCAACATTCACGGGGGGTGATGTTTCACACCCCGTGAATATCAGCGCCAATACCGCTAAAAGTGCTGTTCCTCTGTATCGCAAATTTTCTCTTTAAGATTTACTTCAATAAAATCATTTTCTTGCTTAATACTGTTCCCTCTGAAACAAGACGGTAGAAGTAGATCCCGCTCGCGAGACCGGCAGCATCGAAATCGACGGTGTACCTCCCCTGTCCCATCTGCCCGTTAACCAAAACTTTTACAAGTTCACCAACTGAATTGTAAACCGCGAGATTGACAACTCCGGCCGAAGGCACTGTGTAACTGATCCTGGTTGACGGATTGAAAGGGTTTGGGAAGTTCTGATCAAGGTTAAACTCTGTCGGAAGCGCTTCTTCATCTTTTTCAATCACTGAGGTCGCTATCCCCGCTTCCGGGGTCGGCAGTTTTTGTGTGGTGTATATCTTGAACTCACCGGGAAGTAGTGTCACCTGCATGTTAACGTCGGAGACGGTCATTGAGTCACCGGAGAAGAAGTCGTACCACTTCCCTGTGTTCTGGAATCCGGGATTGTAACTTCCCTGTGTAACGCCGAAATTACCTACTATCACTACGTTCATCGTCGCGTGATTTATCTTTATCGTCTTCAGAGCGTTCGCGGCATCGATCGAGAAGTCGGTGCTGCTGAAAGCTTCATAATTCTTTTTAAGATTTATAAGTTCTGCCCAGGTCTTGAAGAGCTTCACGCGCCACGGATCCTGCGCGTACTCCCACTTCAATGGTTTCATGTCTGTCTTGCATGCGTCGGTTCCGCACGGATAGAAGATTGAAAAATCGTAGCCAAGTTCACCGAACTGCCAGATCATTTTGGGACCCGGCACGGTGAAAAAGAATGCCCCGGCAAGCTTTTCACGCGCGATAGCGGTGGAAAGACTTTTTATGCTGTAATTTCCACTTACATTACCGTATTGCAGGTTTTTGTACATCAGTCTCTCTTCATCGTGAGACTCCATGTAACCGACGAGTTTTGGCGAGCCCCATCCCCTGTTCTTCCAGGAGATGCCGCTGAAATTCGACTTGTTATTGTCGTGCCAGCCCATGGTGGCTTCGTTGTAATTCGAATTGTGATTGCCCCAAAGCATCATACCCGCGTTGGCGAGAACTGTCTCCTCACCGTTATCGGCGAAGTGCTCAAGGATCACGTATGAACTTGGATCAACCGTCCAAATAACATTGGCCATTCTGGTTAGAAGGTTGATACGCGACTGGTCATACTGCCCCCACTGCCCTACATTGCTTCCGCTGTTGGTCTGGGTAAAACCTTTTGAAAGATCGAATCTGAATCCGTCGAACTTGTACTCCTGTATCCAGAATTTGTTTACCCGGTCAACGTAGTCTTTTGTTGCCTGGCTCTCGTGATTGAAGTCGTACCCGACATTATATGGGTGACGAGGCACGGGGTTGAACCAGGGGCTGTTTGCCGCGGGACGGTTATTGGCGGCATCCCAGTAAAGTCTTACCATCGGATTAAGTCCAAAGGCATGGTTAAGAACCATGTCAAGAACCACGGCGATACCCCTTTTATGGGCTTCATCTATGAGCTTCTTAAGCTCGTTTTTGGGTCCATAATATTTATCAACCGCCATGTGGAACATCGGGTTGTAGCCCCAGCTGTTGTTTCCTTCAAACTCCATGATGGGCATCAGTTCAATACAGTTGATACCAAGTCTCTGAAGGTAACCAAGCGTGTCAACAATCGACTTGTAGGTTTGTGCCGAGGTAAAATCCCTGATCAGGAGCTCATAAACAACAAGCTTTTCTTTGGCGGGTTTCTGGAAATTTGTAACCTGCCACGAGTATGGTGTCTGCCCCGGCTGCATCACTGACACAACGTTCGAGGTCTTTCCTACAGGGTAAGGGATCAAACCAGGATAGCGGACAGAATCGATATATTTGTCGTTCCACGGATCAAGTACTTTTTCAGAATAAGGATCACCAATCCTGATCGTGTTATCAACAAGGTACTGGAAACGGTACTCCTGACCGGGTGACAGGTCTGAAACGCTGATCCAGTAGCGGTTACCGTCGGGAGTTTTATAGAGTTCGTGAGCCGGTTCTATCTCCCAGCCATTCATGTCTCCGATGAGGTAAACAAACTGTTTCTGAGGGGCATAAAGAACAAGGGTGGCAGATGAAGAAGAGGGGTAGTTAATACCATCCTGCACACCGGCAGGAAGAGCCTGCACAGGGGTGGCTCCTCTGACCACATAATAGGTTGAATCGTAGCCCATTCCACCAGTTCCTGAAATGGCAAGGGCTTTAATGCGGGTTTTCCCGATTGTTGAAGCTGTAAGTTGATATGTAATTGAGTCGTTGTTCACTGAAGCAACTTCGTTGCCGTTAACGAAGAGTTTCATGGTCTGCGTTCCGGGGGCACCGATAGCGAGAATCGGAACTTGCGTATTCTGGGCTATCAGTCCTTCAGTGGCAGGTTGAAGTATCGCCGCGGTCTGACCCGGTTGCGCGAGTGGAAGAAAAATGTCGCCACCATCTGCGGTTTTACCCGTAACTGTACCGGCGGCATTTCTGAATACAAACGCGAGTTGCAGTATCGTTTCATTCTCCGGCACTCCATAATACTGCCTGACCTTGAAAGCGATCTTCCACTTCGTTCCGCCAATAAACGTCAACTGTGTTTCAGGGGTGTTTTGTCCCCAGTTCGTTTTTACGTAACGCCAGTCGGATGGACTCGTGCTTTCCGTGGTAATAACCCCGGTGTGGGCATAAATCGGGAATGAGCTGACAAGTCCGGCATTTCCTTTTGAGGCGTCATAAATAATAACAATTGAGTCGTTCGGAGTCGCGAAATAAGGTGTCCACTCCAGTTCTCCCTGCGCGCGCGCAAACGTGAACAGGATCATCAACGCAAACAGTATTTTCTTCATATCTTCTTCGTTTGTTTACTTGTTAAAAGCTCTTTTTAGTGTAGAGTGGTTAGTGTAGAGTGTGGAGGACTTAGTGTAGAGAACTTAGTGTAGAGTGTAGAGTGTGGAGGACTTAGTGTAAAGAACTTAGTGTAGAGTGTGGAGTGTAGAGAACTTAGTGTAGAGTGTAGAGTGTAGAGAACTTAGTGTAGAGTGTAGAGTGTAGAGAACTTAGTGTAGAGTGTAGAGAGACAATACTCTACGCTCCACACTCTAAACTCCACACTCTACACTACTAAAC
>JAEYUD010000247.1 GCA_023433685.1 Bacteroidota bacterium | reverse complement strand
CTTCTGAAGAACCCTGTATTAAAGCGTAAAGGTGATTGTTGTTCAGTTGAGAGAATATCCAAACGCCAACATTCGCTGTTCCGGTGGGCAAAGCGTGACCAGTGGATTTTCGTATGACCACACTTCCACCCGCATCAGCTGTGAATCCAAAAGTTAACTTACCTGAGAAAATACCACCACGTTTTCTTTCAGAAGATATTGAAAATCCGGTCAGCAATGTATCAATACCCGCTGTTCCGGGTGTATTAAGGGGACTTCCCCAAGTGGTAATACCTTCGAACCGGTCAACCACTGTTCCTTCAACAAACGAGACGATCGGGACATGGAAGTCGAATAATTTATCTTCACCGAGTCTGTTTCCTGATCTGTCGCTGATCGCGGAAGCGAGGCGGAGTGTGTAGTAGCGGCCTTCAGGTAGAAGTGAAGTTGACTTAAATGTAAGGACACACTTTGATCCATTCCACGAATAATTGAAAGGCGAAAGTGTGATGTTACCACCTGAACCATCCACAAGTGTGATATTTTGATCGTAATTTGTGATCTCTTCGTCGAAAACGATCATCATTTCCGCGTAGGTGCTAATGTTCTCACCCTGAGGATAAAGTTTCATGATCTTTGGGGCAAAATTATCGGGCTCCGCTGTTGTGAATGTGAGGTAATAGGGATCGCCTGCAACACCGTTTCCATCACCATCCAAAGGTGTACCGTGAATATTTTTGGCTGTTGAGTCGATCTTCAAAGTATACTGAGTGCTCGCGCTCCATAAACCGACCGGAGTGATCACCATGGAAGTGGATGAAGTGAAACTGACTTTGAATGTATCGACAGGGGAGATTGAGATGGCGTTTTTCACCGATGTGGTATCCATCTGCAAATTGAAATTAATCTGGATCGGGGCATAAACCTTGACCCCTGAAGTACCACCGGCAGGAGTTGCCGAAACCACCTTTGGCGCAAGAGACTGAATGAGGGAAAGCACATCCATCCTGATGTTCGCGAGATCGTTGTTAAAAAAGGCGTCGCCCGGGCATTCTGTAGTACAGCCCACTCTGTGTCCAGTGATATTGTTAATGGTCAGGCCTGAAGAAGGATGATATGCTACACCCAATGGATTGATGCCTCTCTGATCTGCTTTCCATGCAAGTATTTTAGAGAGGGAGGAAAGAAGTGCCGCAGGGGGCGATACACTCGTGTAGGTTCCGAGCATGCAAACACCCATTGTGCCACCGTTGTACCCGCAAAAGTGAGCTCCCACAACGTTGTCACCACCACCACGTCCTTCATAGATAACACCATTCGGGGCGATCAGATAGTTGTATCCAACATCGCACCATCCGTTGGTAACTGTATGCAACTGATATATGGAACGAAGCACTGCCGCCCAGTCGGAAGAACTGTTGCTTCCTGCTGAGTGATGAACGATCAGATGTGTTACTGTTGTGGTTGAGTTGCCGCAGTTGGTATTCTGTCCGATGGGGCAACCCCATCCGGTTCTGCTGACCACAGGTGGCTTAGGATATGAATCGGCCGGTGACTGTGTAATTTCAGGCTCGACAGGAACCGATTTACCTGGGTTTATTAAAACCACTTCGATACTTCTAATTACCGCGCCACCCCTGTTCGCCTTAACAATCACTTTGTAATTTTTAGCACCCGGCGAGGCGAAGAAAAGTTGTGAGACGAGCATCGCGCGTGAAGAAACGGGATCAGCATCTTCATCAGGCTGAAGTTCCTCTGAAACTCCATCGACGACAAGTGTGAAAGAAAGGTCGCTTCCACCGTTGAAACTTCCTTTTACGCTTACCGCCATCGCGATAAATGGTGCGTTCTCGGTTTTTGGAAAACTTTTCAGACCGGATTCAATTTTTGCTCCGGCCCTGTCGATCATCAATCCTTCACCACCGCTGAAGGAGGAAAAGCCATTTCCTTCTAATTGGGAAAGTGAAATATTCTCACGAAATTCAATGATCTTTGGTTGGGATATTTGGGCTAACAGAGAAAAAGTGAACAGTAGAATTACGACCAGTATACGCATAAGTTGCCTGAAGAAAAAATGAATAAATCAACCTTGAATTTACAACCATTAATCTACATTTTAGCAGTATAAATTAACCACTTTGTATGATTTGCACATAAAACTGAGAATGTTGTTAAAACCCCGGTTTTGATTAGTTTATCGGATCATTATTTGAAAAATCCCTGGAGATGAACAGATGAAAAAGACTTTATTACTGCTTGTAATTTTCCTGTCAATAAATATAATGGCTCAGCAACACTTCTTCATGTTGGGTGATCTGGAATTAATCTCCGGCGAAGTTCTGAAAGATGTGAAAATCGGATATCGTACTTTTGGAAAGATGAATCAGGAGAAATCGAATGTGGTTGCATACCTGAGTTGGTACGCGGGTTCATCTGAAGATATGACGGGAGCTCTTGGGCGTGATAAATTTATCGACACCAGCAAGTATTTTACCATATTGATAGATGCCCTCGGAAACGGGGTTTCAACATCACCCACAAACTACGGAAAGGGATTAAAATTCCCGGACATCACAATTGAAGACATGGTGAACAGCCAATATCACCTTTTTACAAAGCATTTCAATCTGCAGGGTGTGCATGCCCTCATCGGCGGATCGATGGGAGGAATGCAGGTTTACCAATGGATGGTCTCATATCCCGGTTTTGCTCGGAAATATCTCCCATACGTAGGTACACCGGTTCAGAGCAGCGTTAATCAGCTTTTGTTTGGGTCGTCAATTCAGACGCTCCAATTGATCGAGAATTATGGAATTCCTGACTCGGTTGCCAACCGGATATTTGACATGAATTTCTACCTGTTCGCGAGGACTGCTTCACAGGTTGACACTAATTTCACACCATGGGAGTACAAAGATTTGCTCGGCAGGTTCACGGGAAAAACCGCGGCACGTTTTCCGGCTTCAAACAGGATCGCTCAAATGAAAGCAATGGTGAACCACGATATCACAAAGAAATTTGGCGGCAGTCTCGAGGAAGCAGTAAAGGTGATCAAAGGTGAGGTGTTCATCATTGTTTCAGCAACTGATCAACTGATCTTGCCTTACCAGTCTATCAAATTCGCTCAGATACTGAAGTGCGGGCTTTTACTTCTTCACAATGATTGCGGCCATCTTGCACCCGGTTGTGAGATGAAGATGGTTTCTAACGCGATTTCGGGTTTCCTCGGGAATTAAGGGAGAGGTTATTTTCTCAGGAAAGGAACGAATCTTACTTTCATGGCTTCCCGGCGTTCGATCTTCCCATTGACCTTTTGAAGGATAACGAGTGACTGAATAGTGCCTGAACCTCCGAGTGGAATGATCATTCTGCCTCCTTCTTTGAGTTGGTCGATCAGAGGTTGAGGTACATCCTCAGGGGCTGCAGTTACTATGATAGCGTCGAATGGGGCATTTTCCTTCCATCCGAAAAAACCATCCCCGGCTTTAACTTTAACGTTTTTGTAACCGAGAGAATCAAGCAGGCGGGCGGCTTTACCGGCGAGTTCATCGAAATACTCGATGGTGTATACTTCCTTGACTATTTCAGCGAGCACGGCAGCCTGATAGCCGGAGCCTGTTCCAATTTCAAGAACCTTCATATCCGGCTTGGGATCGACTGCTTCGGTCATGTAACCAACAATATAAGGCTGTGAGATGGTTTGGTTCAAACCAATATCAAGAGTTCCGTCGGCATACGCGTACGGGCGATAGCGCTCCGGTACGAAAAGATGGCGTTTTACCTTACGCATTGCCAGCAATACGAGACTATCGGTTATTCCGCGTGCCTGAATCTGCTCCTGCACCATCGAGTCGCGCTTGCCGTAAAATTCATCTTTCATTTCGGTTGTGTCCTTGGA
>JAEYUD010000124.1 GCA_023433685.1 Bacteroidota bacterium | reverse complement strand
TTATCGATCCGGAACCAAGGAAGAGTCCGGCTTTAAAGAAGGCATGGAACATAAGATGTATAATTGCAGCCTGATATGCTCCTACGCCAACCGCGAGAACCATGAGCCCAAGCTGACTTACGGTTGAATATGCAAGAATTTTCTTGATATCCAACTGTGTGAGAGCGATGGTAGCTGCCATGAGGGCAGAGAATCCGCCGATCAATCCGATGGTAAGGAAAGCACCTTCTGTAAAGATCGGGAAGAGCCTTACGATCATATAAACACCAGCCGCGACCATCGTGGCGGCATGGATAAGGGCACTAACCGGAGTTGGACCCGCCATGGCATCAGGCAACCAAACGTGAAGAGGAAACTGGGCTGATTTACCCATTGCTCCGGCAAACAAAAGGAGACCGGTGATGGTAAGCCACAATTCACTTCCGTAAGGATACTGTCCCTTGGCCACTTCTGCAAAGATGTAGAAGAGGTCGAAACTTCTGTAGGTAATGAAAAGCATCAGGATGCCGAGGAAGAACCCAAAATCGCCAACCCTGTTGGTGATGAAAGCCTTGCTGCAGGCAGCCGCTGCTTCATCTTTATAACCCCAAAAACCGATCAGCAGGTATGATGACAGACCAACCAGTTCCCAAAATATATAGATGAACATTATACTACCGGTGCTGATCAACCCGAGCATTGAAAAAGTGAAAAGACCAAGATAGCCAAAATATCTGTTCTTCAGAGGCTCATCGTGCATATACTCCAGCGAGAAGAAATGCACGAGGAAACTGATCAGGGTAACCATGAACAGAAGTGTAACCGTCATATTATCCATCGTGATATCGACCAGGAATTCAAAATTTTCCCCGCCAAGAGGCAACGAGAAAAGCGTGAAACTTGATCTTATCAGTTCTTCAGGATAATTGAGTATCTTGGTGAAAAATAGAATCCCAGCCAGCAGCAATGAGCCAAACATGATGCTGATTTCAGCAACATACATTTTTTTCATTTGCCGGGGTGCCAAAATGGCTAAAACGAAGCCAAACAGCGGCAAGAGGATTATGAGTACCTGAAAGATTGTGAGCTGTGTATTCATTAGCTATTCTTTTAGAGTATTAATTTCATCAATGTTAACATTGTAAAAGTTCTTGTAGAGGTTGAGAACGATCGCGAGCGCGATAGCGGCCTCTGAGGCTGCAAGAACTATGATAAAGAGAGATATCACCTGACCGTCAGCCGCGTGAGCCACGTAGCGTGAAATAGCCACAAAGTTCAGTGAAGCGGCATTCAGGATCATCTCGAGACCCATCAGCACAGTGATAGCGTTCTTTCTTGTCACCACGCCGAAAAGCCCGAGACAGAAAAGAACAGATGACAGCACAAGAAAATGATTAAGTCCAACCATAACTATTCTCTGTTGTTTCTTGCCATACCGGCAGCCGCGATAAGGATCACGAGCAGCAAAACACCGAGTACGCCAAAGATTAAGTAATATTTTGCGATCAGAAGATTACCCAGTGATTTAACGGGGGTTGATTCGATCACCGATGTGAGTATCTGTGTTGGCTTCGAAGTAATGCCTGTTACGAGCAAACCACATAGAAGACCTGTTACCACTGAAGCAATCAGCAGATAGACAAAATTTTCCCTGACCGGAACAGATTTAACCTGGCCGGTTAGCATGATCCCGAATACTACCAGGATCATTATGCCTCCGACATAGATCAGTATCTGTACCATTGCGAGGAATTCGGCACCTAACAGGAAGAACATCACTGCTACACCACTAAGAAGCACCAGGAGCGCGAAAGCGGAGTAGATCAGGTTTTTATTCAGTACTGTTACTGCTCCTGCAACAACGATTATTGCAGCGAAAATGTAAAAGAAAAGATCAAATAATTCCATCATTCACCTGCCGTTTTGGGTTGTTCAGGTTTGGCTTTGCTCTCGGAAAGAATTCTGAAGTTCTCGATCTTCTGTGCTGATTCTTCAGGCGTGAGAGTTGCAAAGTTATAAATCAGTGAATTACGGTCAAATTCAGAGAATTCATATACGTCTGTCATGTAGATGCAATCGGTTGGACAGGGGAAAACACAGAGTTGGCAGTAGCAGCATTTCGCGAAATCGATGTCGAATTTGGTAACCCAAAGCATTTTTTTCTTGCCGTTACTGGTTTTTCCAAGGTCTTCGCCCGGAACCGATTTAACAGTTTCGATATCAATGCAGCTGACAGGGCAAGCCCTTGCGCACTGGTCGCAACCGATACAATCGTCCATGTTAACATATAGCCGGTTTCTGGTTCTCTCAGGAAGAATTGGTTTTTCTTCCGGATACTGGATGGTGACAGTCTCATAGAACATGTTTTTCCATGTGATCTTCATGCCAACCAGCGTGGTAACCACGGCGGTTCTTATATCGTTTAAGTAGGTGGATATTGCGTTCATCATAACTATATAAACATTACTATCGTTATGTAAATAAAACAGATAAAGCCGATCGGTATAAGGTATTTCCAGCATACTTTCATCAGCTGATCGATTCGGAGTCTTGGGAGTGACCATCTCATCCACATCTGAACTCCCACGAGGACAAGCCCTTTCGAGAGGAACCAAAAGGCCTGTTCAACCGGTACCAACCACTTTAGCCCTATGAGGTTACCGAGGTAGCCGAAAGGCGACTGATACCCGCCAAGGAAAAGGGAAGCAACAAGCGCGGAAACAGCAAACATGTTGGCGTATTCAGAGAGAAAGAAGAGAGCGAACTTCATACCGCTGTATTCCGTGTGGAAGCCGGCAACAAGTTCTGACTCTGCTTCCGGCAGGTCAAACGGTGTTCTGTTGGTTTCTGCCAGTGTACTTATAAAAAGGATCACCATAAGAATAAAAAGAGCCGGGATTAACAATATTCTTTTGAATCCGAGCCCTGCAAAACCGAATATTCCCCAGTTGAAAATGTTCGCGGTTTGCAATTCGCTTATCTCTTTGAGGTTGAGCTGCTGAGTGACAGCGAAAACAGAGAGAATAACGAAAAGCGTCGGTATTTCATAGCTGATCAATTGGGAGGCTGATCTCATCGAACCCATGATCGAGTATTTGTTATCAGAAGCCCAACCGGCAAAAATGATACCGGCAACAACGAAGCCTGAAATGGCAACCATGAAAAGCAGTCCGAGGTCGATGTCAATTCCGATATAAACGGAGGAGAAGGGAAGTGCCGCATAGGCAGCATAGCTTCCGAGAAAGACAACCATTGGCGCAATGAAGAAGAGCTTTTTGTCAGCTCCATTGGCAACGATGTCTTCTTTCTGCATCAGTTTCAGAATATCAGCTGTGGTCTGAAGTAATCCCCAGTAGCCGGTTCTGTTCGGTCCGATCCTGTTTTGAATCCAGGCAGATATTTTTCTTTCAAAAAACACCGCCATAAGGGCGAAAGGGATCATAAACGCGAGGGGAACCACCGCGTAGAGGAGGATAATTAGAAAGTTAGTTAGATCAAAGACTTGCATCATCTGTCGATTTCTCCTAATACAATATCAAGACTGCCAAGAATAGCGACCACGTCTGCAACCATGTGTCCCTTCGCTATTTCGGAGAAAACGCTCAGGTTCACAAAAGATGGGGGTCTAACCTTTACTCTGGCAGGTTGTAAACCGCCTTTTGAAATAATGAAGTAGCCGAGTTCCCCTTTAGGATTTTCAACCCTGGCGTAGGAAATTCCTTCCGCGGGTTTTACTCTCTTGGGGATAGCGGCAGTGACATCACCTTCAGGTATCTGAGCAATTGCCTGCTCGAGAATTCGCAAACTCTGTTCGATCTCCAGAACGCGGACAAAGTAACGGTCCCAACAGTCACCTGTTGTTCCGGCGAGACCCTGTCCAACAGGAATATCGAAATCGAATCTGTCATAGATAGAGTACGGGTCATTCTTTCGAATATCCCATTTCACACCCGAACCTCTCAGGCTCGGTCCCGAAACTCCATAATTGATCGCGATATCCGGAGGAAGAATTCCGAGATTGGCAGTTCTTTCGATAAATATCTTATTGTATGAAAGGAGATTGTTCAATTCTTCAACCTTGGGTCTGAAGTAATCGATAAACTCTTTCGTCAACCGCAGAAAATCAGGGTGAAGATCGTGAGAAACGCCACCAACCCAGATGTAATTGTAGAGGAGACGCGCACCGCAAGTGATCTCAAACAGATTGAGAATTTTTTCCCTGTCACGGAAAGTGTAGAGGAAGGGGGTGAACGCGCCTGTATCGAGTCCAAATGTTCCAAGTGCAACCAAGTGAGATGCAATTCTCTGCAATTCACCCATAATTACCCTGATAAACTCAACCCTTTCAGGTATCTCTATCTTCAGCAGTTTTTCAACCGCCATTACGTACCCGAATTCGTTATACATTGAGGCGAGGTAATCGATTCTGTCAACGTAGGGAATTATCTGAGGGTAGGTCATTGCTTCGCAGTGTTTTTCAAAGCACCTGTGCAGATAGCCGATATGCGACTCCGCTTTCAGGATTTTTTCACCGTCGAGTTTTAATTCAACACGAAGCACTCCGTGTGTCGACGGATGTTGTGGCCCCATATTAAGGACCATTTCGTCAGTTTTAAGCGTGCTTTCTATCTTGTTCGTCATGGCTAATTAATAAGGGACTTTCATACCGTTGTAAAATTCAGGGTTTTTATAATCTTTCCTGAGTGGATAACCGAACTCCCAGTCATAAGGCATAAGAATTCTTTTCAGCTCAGGGTGCCCTTCAAAAACTATTCCCAGCAGGTCAAAAGCTTCACGTTCGTGCCAATCGGCGCATCTCCAGACGAGTGCAACAGAGGGGCACACAGGTTCTTCACGGGGAACCGAAACGCGAACAATGAGTTTATGAGTGAGAGTAGTTGATTCGAGGTGGTAATAAACACTGAGGGTTCCACCCTTGATCTCGAATGAACCATCTTCCAGAGTTGTTTTTTCTCCGTTCTCATCATCAACCCCTGTGAGGAGGATCAGAGAATCGAACTTCAATTCCGGTTCTGATATCAGAAAGGATGAAACTTCTTTAATAAGCAGGGGGGCAACTTGCAAAACATCTTCCGTACCCTCTTTATGGGTGGTTATGTTTTCTTCTCCCTCAAACTTGCTTTGTAATATCGCGAAAATTTCTTCGAATGTTTTCATGATCTCAAGCCGATTTAATGAGTGATTCGTTAGCGATCTTTTCCTTCAGTTTGAGTAAACCTTCGAGAAGGGCCTCAGGTCTTGGAGGACATCCTGGCACATACACGTCAACCGGAATCACTCTATCTACACCTTTAAGGACGTGATATCCGTGTTCCCAGTATGGCCCACCGCAGTTCGAGCAGCTCCCCATTGAAATAACATATTTAGGATCGGGGATCTGTTCATAGATCCTTTTGATCCTGGTAGCCATTTTCAAGGTAACCGTGCCGGAGATTATTATTAGATCTGATTGGCGCGGACTGGGACGGGGGATAAGACCGAAGCGGTCGAAATCATAGTGAGAAGCTGAGGTAGCCATCATTTCGATAGCGCAGCAAGCAAGACCGAAAGTTGTCTGCCAAACCGATGCAACGCGTGCCCAGCGGAGCATCGCGTCAAGGTTTGTGACAACAATATTATCCTGCAAAAATTCTTTATCTAAAACTCCCATTATTCAACCTCCTCTTTTACAGGCTTGAGCGATTGGGAAGGTATTTTAACTTTCTGATTGGCAACCACATCCTCATAGGTGAACCAGTCGAGATCACCTTTCCTCCATTCATAGACGATGCCAACACCGAGAACAATAAGGAAGAAAAGCCCGAGCAGCAGCCCGAAAAGACCGTAACCGGTGTATGAAGCGATCCAAGGGATCACGAGCACAAGCTCGACACCAAAAACGAGGTAAAGAAGTGCAACAACATAAAACCTCACATTATATTTAATGTATGGTACACCCTGAGTCTCCTCCCCGCATTCATAAACCTGTTGTTTTTCAAAGGTTGGGCGGTTGGGCCTCAGCAACCAGGCGGTTGTTATCGCCACGATGCTGAAAAGAATGGAAACCAGTATAAAGGCTACAATATATTGAAGATCGTATGACATAAGATATCTTACTTGTTTCAACAAAATGACTTTGTTATTGATAACAGAATCTACTAATATAGAAATATTAATAATCTGTTTTACTAAATTACTAAAAATATTCAGAATAAAATATCTTGTTAAAAATTTTTTTTTAAGGAATCACCTTTTTTATGTCTGACTTCAAATAAGTATTATTGTACAGTAGATATAAATTTTTATGCAGATAAGACCAACCAAAGCCCTAATTAACTTAGACAATCTCGCCAATAATTACCATAAGATCAGATCTCGTGCAAATGGCAAGGAAGTAATAGCCGTTGTCAAAGCCGACGCGTATGGTCACGGTGCCGTCAAGATAGTAGAAAAACTCAACACTTTGGATCACCCTCCGTTAATGTACGCGGTCGCGACTGTTGAAGAAGTCATCGATCTCCGTGAAACTTTCCCCGGCATTTCAATTCTGATATTTGAACCATTCAATCGAAGGTTTATCGATGAACTGCGCAATTACAACATTACTGCCACGATCAGCTCCGTCGAACAATTGGTCGAACTCCGGGAACTAGACCCACAAGGTAAAATTGGTTTCCATATTAAGATCGACACCGGAATGGGCAGGTTGGGTATTAAACACTATGAAGTGGATCAACTTGCCGATGAACTAAAAAAAATAAAAACCTTTAGTATTAAAGGTATTTACACACACTTCGCCACCTCTGATGAAGATGATGCTTCGTACACTTCCTTGCAGATTGATAGATTTGAGAAAGTGCTTGAAACACTGAAAATTGCCGGTATCGAAACAGGAATTGTTCACGCAGCCAATTCAGGTGGTATTTTCGATCATCCATCAACACATTATAACGCGGTCAGGGCGGGAATATCACTTTATGGATATTACAGAAACAGGGAGAGATCTGTAACCGAAGGTTTGAAGCCTTTAATGAGTTTAAAAAGCGAAATCGGTACAATCCGGCGCTTTCTTGCCGGTGAAAATGTCAGTTATGGACTACGGTACACCACCGCGACTGATACAAATATCGCGTCGATTCCTGTTGGTTATGCCGATGGTATCCGCAGGGCATTACGGAACAGAATTTCGATTCAGGTCGGCAGCAAAATATATCCTCAAGCCGGTACCATAACGATGGACCGGACAATGGTGGATCTCGGTGACGATCACCACCCCCCTGGTACAGAGGTTGTACTTCTTTCAGATGATTTTAATTCCGGATGCGATGGCTGGTATTGGTGCACTGCATTAGATACAATTCCTTATGAAATTACATGCGGAATTTCATCGCGGGTTCCGCGAATTTATATTGAGGGATCTGATGGACTTCGTTAAGAACTACATGATCAGCGCGCTGTCAGAGGCTTCCAAAAAACTCAGGCTGAACCCTGAAAAAGTGGAGGTGCTTCACCGTGTTGAAGAGTGGATAGGGAAGAGGGAGAATCTGGGGGAAGATATTGCGATTCTTAAGAGAATAACTGAAACATCCCGGCTTGCCATCAGACTTCAGGACATCAATAATTATTTGAATTTTGAAAAGATCGATTACAAGAAGTTTTCTGAAAAATTCCTTGAACATTGTAACTTCCTTGTTACCGACCTTGAGTTTCTACTTCTTAATGTAAACCAATCAACCATCAGGAAAATTCTCGAGAGGGTTGAGACAATAAAAGATTATAAAGCCGAGTATCCGAATCTTCACATAAAGATTGAGCTCGACCAGACAAATGAGATTGGGCCCTCCGCGTATACACATGCGGGAAAAAGAAGATCAATGAAGATCGATCCCGTTGTTGAGCCCGAACTTCCGTTAGTTCACACTGAACCGGCCCGTATCGGGAAACGCGCTCTGATAGAAAAGGAGAAAGATTTCCTATATGGCCCGATAAAGGATCTTGAGGAACTGATCAGACGGATGGGGAAGGAGGACTTCAGAAGCAGCGAAGTCTTTAAATTCTCAGATATCTTTTCTGAAAGAGTAAAATTTTGTAAAAAAAATGGGCTGGATGAGCTCCTGCCGGCTTATGAAAACATCACCATGGCGTTGCGCTATATCTACAACAAAGAGATGCACGTTTCCAGGGATGTGATCGAATTATTTAGAGCGGCGATGATCGTGATTGTAAGTGAAGTCAGAGGGCTCCAGCACGATATAGCAGAATACAAGTTACGGAACCAGATATTTACCGAAACACTTAAAGTTTATAAAAAGGATAAAAAATGAATATTTACGCGATCATAATGGCTGGTGGTGTTGGTTCACGTTTTTGGCCCCGCAGCAGGGAAAGAAAACCGAAGCAATTGCTGAATCTTTTTGATGAACAATCACTGATCAATAAAACTGTTTCAAGGATCGGGAGCATTGTTCCCTCTGAGAGGGTTATAGTGGTTACCAACCGTCTTCAAGCTGAAGAAATAGCGAAGGAGTTACCCTCACTTCCGAAAGAAAATATAATCGCCGAGCCATACGGAAGAAACACTGCCGCGTGTGTAGCCTTGAGTGCCATGATTGTAGCCGGAAGGGATCCGGAGGCGGTCTGTTTTGTTTTACCCGCCGATCACCTGATAAATGATATCAAAAGTTATCAGGCAGATCTGCAGAAGGCAGCAAAGTTCGCTTCTGAACAAGAGGGACTCGTAACACTTGGAATACCACCTACCAGACCGGAAACCGGATACGGTTATATTCAGATCGATACTACTCAGGAAGAAGCCGGGGTATACAAGGTGGCAACTTTTGCTGAAAAACCGAATTATGCCACCGCGGTTCGCTTTCTTGAGTCAGGTGATTTTATGTGGAACAGTGGAATGTTCATCTGGAAAGCTTCTGTAATACTGGAAGAAATTTCCATTTTCCTTCCCGAACTTTCAATGAGGATGACCGAACTTTCCTCTTCTGTGGGCACGCCTGACTTTGATGAAGCACTTGAAAAAGCCTATAGCCAGATCAAGGGGATATCAATTGACTACGGTATCATGGAAAAATCACACCGTGTTTATTTGATCAAGGCCTCCTTTGACTGGAGTGATGTTGGAAGTTGGGAAGAGGTATATCACCTTAGCGAGAAAGACGAAAAAGGAAATGCCGGCGTTGGTGAAGTATTTACTTCAATGACGCATGATTCTTATATTTACTCTCCGAATAAATTTACTTCCGTTATAGGAGTTGATAATCTTATAATAATTAATACGGAAGATTCACTTCTTGTTTGCAGGCGTGATCAGGCACAGGAAGTTAAGCAAATAGTAGATTATCTTAAACACAACAACAAGAACGACCTCCTTTAATGAAGAAACTTGTCACTGAAGATCAGGTTATCGCGGCCTACAAAAGGGGTGAAAGAACTCTCCCCGCAGGAAAAGACTACGTTTACACTCCATTGGCTCTGGACCGGATCAAGCAACTCGGAATTTCAATCGGTGAGAAAACAGAAGTTGAGAATAAACCTCAACAAAAACCAGGTTTCAGTGGCCTGAAGGTAACCATTGGCGGCGACCACACAGGGTATCAGTTGCGTAAAGTGGTCATTGGTTTTCTTCAGTCAAAAGGGATCACCGTCGTTGATGCAGGATCATTCTCGGCAGACAGTTGTGACTACCCCGATTTCGCGAAGGCAGTGGCTCTTTCGGTACAAAAAGGGGAGAGTCATTTTGGCATCATTGTCGATGCTACTGGCAATCCATCCGCCATTACGGCAAATAAATTTAAAGGTATTAGAGCAGCCAACTGTTTCAATGAATTTACCGCAAAGAGCGCACGTGAGCACAACGACGCTAATGTACTCGCGCTGGGTGCCAAAGCCATTGGCGAAGAAACTGTGAAATCAATAATCGACGCGTGGCTCAGTTCAAATTTTCTTGGTGACAGACACCAGAAAAGACTTGACAAGATATCAAAAGTGGAGGAGTTAAATTTCCGGTCATAGTGGGGTAAGAACCGTCAGTCTTTTTATATTTGACAGGGAATGCATTTTTTATTATTTTTGATTTCCAAATTATTCCAGTCTTGTTTATCCCCGGGAACTGCTCCTTAAAACAATAAATGATTCTTTTCCTTATACCACCCGTAAAGATTTTTCACGGGCACTGATTTGATTATATCAAAAGTTACTTTAACCGCGCTCATACAGATTGAAGAACGTGTATTTATCCTGAAGTGTCACTCACCCGAATTGGCAAAAAAATTCAAACCGGGTCAGTTCGCCAACATCAGGATCAGCGATCATCATTTTCCTCTTCTCAGACGCCCTTTCTCTATCAGTGATGTTGAAGGCGATGAAATTTCTTTTATGGTAGCGGTACACGGTGAAGGAACTGCACAACTTTGTAATAAACGGCCCGGTGATCAGCTTGATATAATCGCTCCATTGGGAAATGGTTTTAATATTGAAGATGATTGTGATCTTCACATAATTTTAGCAGGCGGAATTGGAGCGGCGCCATTTCCATTTCTCACCCGGCAACTCGCGAAAGGTGGAATTGTTACATACGTGGGGGGCAGAACAGCGAAAGACGTAATTACGTATGGGTTAGGCGATCCACGGATTGCAACGGATGATGGTTCGGCAGGTTATAGAGGGAATGTCGTGCAGTATTTCAAATCAGAGTTGGAGCAATACCGCAACTTTAAAGTAAAAGTTTACGCCTGCGGACCGAATGCCATGCTCAAGGCGGTAAAACAGCTGCTTGAAACAGAAGGGTTGGACGGCGAAATTTCAACTGAAAGCGCGATGGCTTGTGGTTTTGGAATTTGCCAGGGGTGCCCCATTGAAAAAAATGTGGACGACGGACGGTATCTGTTGATCTGTAAAGACGGACCGGTTTTCAACGTAAGGGAAGTAGTGCTTTGATGAATCCCGATCTGGCAGTAAATATCGGTGGGCTCGAACTAAAAAATCCTGTTCTTCTGGCTTCCGGAACCGTTGGGTATGGATACGAAATATCCAATTTTGTTGACCTGAATAAAATTGGGGGAATAGTTACCAAGTCAATAAGTTTGAAGCCCCGGAAGGGGAATCCACCCGGGAGAATCACCGAAACACCCTCCGGAATGCTAAACGCCATTGGACTCGCTAACGTCGGGATAGAAGAATTCATTCTGGAAAAGCTACCATTTTTAGCAGATTTTAACACCGCGGTGATCTGCAACATTGCAGCTTCAAGCGTTGATGAATATGTCGAATGCGTCAGAATTCTGAACGGAAATGATACGGTAAAAGCTTTCGAAATAAATGTTTCGTGCCCGAATGTAAAAGAGGGTGGTCTGATATTTGGGAATGACTTGAAATATGTCGCGGAAATAACCTCGCGCGTTAAGAGCGTGGCTGATAAGCCGGTGATCATCAAGCTGTCACCCAATACTTCAAACATCGCGGATTTTGCCCGTGTTGCCCATGATAATGGCGCGAACGCGGTATCCGCTATCAACACTTTAATAGGAACCGCATTCGACATCAGAACCAGAAAACCGAAAATTCACAACATAACCGGCGGACTCTCGGGGCCGGCAATAAAGCCTGTTGCTCTTGCCAAAGTACTTGAGATAAGCAGGAAGTGTGACATCCCGGTCATCGGGATTGGCGGTATTACCACTTGGGAGGATGTAATCGAATTTATGATCGCGGGAGCTTCCGCCATCCAAATTGGAACCTTAAACTTTGTAGAACCAGACGCTGCCGGCAGAATTGCAGATGAATTAACACAGTTTTGCCTTGAATCGAATATTCAAAAGATCAGCTCACTAACAGCATCATATGACCTCAGTTGAACACAAGATCGACCACTATTTAAACCTGCTCTTCAGTCTCCACAACAGGGGAGTAAAACTTGGACTTGAAAAAACCATCGAGTTTTTATCAGTTCTGGGCGATCCACATAAAAAATTAAAATGCTTTCACATAGCCGGCTCAAACGGTAAAGGAAGCACCTCCTCATTTATTGCGAGCATTCTTACAGAAGCAGGTTACAAAACCGGGCTCTACACTTCACCCCACTTTATCAGGTATAATGAGAGGATCAGAATAAACGGTCAGCAAATACCCGATAAATACGTTGTTGAGTTCATGAGCCAGTATGAAAACGAGATCATGAATTCCGGGATCACCTTTTTTGAGGTGACAACTGCTCTGGCGTTCAAATATTTTCATGATCAGGGTGTGGATTTTGCAGTGATAGAGACCGGACTGGGGGGCGAATATGACTCGACGAATGTTATCGATCCGCTTGCTTCAATAATTACAACCATTTCTCTCGAACACACCAATATTCTTGGTGACAGCCTTGAGTTGGTAGCCGCGGCAAAAGGCGGGATCATCAAAAAAGAGCGTCCCGTGTTTCTGGGCACCATGCCCGGTGAAGCAAAAGGTAAACTGATTCAGATCGCCGGCGAAAAACGGTCGAAATGCTATGTTCTTGATGAGTACATCAACAGGAGAAATGAGGCATTCGAGTTTTATTCGAGTGAGCTATACTTTGACAACCTTGTTACACCACTGAGAGGAGCCTATCAACAACTCAACGCTTCGCTCGCCATACTGGCAGTAAACAAGGTTCTTCACCTTTCAGACGCAGGTAAAATTCTTAAGGGGATAAGAAACGTTTCGATTAACAGCGGTATTCAGGGGCGGTTCGAAAAGGTTCACGATAAGCCGGTGATAATTCTCGACTCGGCACACAATTCTGAAGGTGTTGAGACATTTTTAAAGGAGTTCGCTAAAGACCGGAAAAAATACAAAAGGAAGTATTTACTTTTTTCGTGTCTGAATGATAAATCAGCAGCGAACATGCTTCAACAAAGCAGCAGGTATTTCGATGTTGTTTATTTG